>CAJVZX010000053.1 GCA_913020625.1 uncultured Pelagibacterales bacterium | reverse complement strand
TGTGTTGTTATGCCCGACTGCGATCTTGAACAAGCCGTTAATGGTTTAATGGGAGCTGCTTATGGATCGGCGGGCGAAAGATGTATGGCCCAATCAGTTGCGGTTGCTGTGGGTAAAATTGGAGATTCACTTGTGAACAAACTTGCTAAAAAAGTTGAGTCACTTAAAATTGGCCCAGGATTAGACAAGAATTCTGAAATGGGGCCTCTTGTAACTAAAGAGCATTTGGAAAAAGTTAAAAGCTATGTAGATCTTGGAGTTCAGGAAGGAGCAAAACTTGTTGTGGATGGGAGAAACATAAAACCCCAGAATTATGAAAAAGGTTTTTATATTGGTGGATGTCTTTTTGACAATGTTGAAAAAAAAATGAGAATTTATAAAGAAGAAATTTTTGGTCCAGTTCTTTCTATAGTTAGAGTTAAGGATTTTGAATCGGCTTTAGATTTGGTAAATGAACATGAGTTTGGCAATGGAACAAGTATCTACACTCGTGACGGTGATGTCGGAAGAACTTTTGCTAACAAAATAAAAATAGGAATGGTCGGAATTAATATTCCAATACCCGTACCCGTTGCCTACCATTCTTTCGGGGGTTGGAAAAGATCTTTGTTTGGAGATCAGCATATGCACGGTCCAGAAGGTGTTAGATTTTATACAAAATTGAAAACTATAACTTCAAAATGGCCTTCTGGTTTAAGATCTGATCCTGAATTTATAATGCCAACCATGAGGTAAATTTTATGAGAAAGAAAATTTCATTAATAGGAGCAGGTCAAATTGGTGGTACATTAGCTCACTTAATTAGCACAGAAGAACTTGCGGATGTTGTGCTTTTTGACGTTGTTGAAGGAATGGCAAAGGGTAAAGCTTTAGATATAGCACAATCAACTTCGGTAGATGGTTTTGATGTTAATCTTGTGGGAACAAGTAATTACGATGATACCAAAAATTCTGACGTAATAATCGTTACAGCAGGCGTTCCAAGAAAACCCGGAATGTCAAGAGATGATTTATTAGGAATAAATCTGAAAATAATAAAACAAGTTGCCGAAGGAATAGCAAAAACATCTCCCAATGCGTTTGTAATTTGTATTACAAATCCTTTAGATGTCATTGTTATGGCATTACAAAAATACTCCGGTTTACCAACTAGTAAAGTCGTAGGAATGGCAGGAATATTAGATTCTTCAAGATTTAAATATTTTCTTTCACAAGAATTTAAAACACCTACTAAAAATATAAATACTTTAGTGCTAGGTGGTCACGGAGATACTATGGTGCCTCTGCCAAATCATACAACTGTTAATGGTAAATCATTAAAACAACTCGTCACGGAAAATAAAATTACAAAAGAAAAATTGGATGCAATAATTAATAGAACAAGAAAAGGAGGAGCCGAAATAATCAAATTTCTGGAAAAAGGTTCTGCGTTTTATGCACCTGCTGCAGCAGGAGTAGAAATGGCTAAGTCATATATCAAAAACTTAAAAAAAACTTTACCCTGCGCAGCTTATCTCAATGGTGAATATGGATTTAAGAATTTATATGCGGGAGTACCTGCGATAATCGGCAGCCAAGGAGTTGAAAAAGTAGTTGAGATTAAATTAGAAGAAAAAGAAAAAGAGAATTTTAAAGTTTCAATAAATGCTGTAAAAGAGCTTTTTGAAGCTGCGATCAAAATTGATCCTGATCTATCTAACTAATTTTTTGATCCTTTAAAATTAACACATTTTTATTTAATATATTTATTTAGTTAAGATGAACTTTTTATTTAGTAGAGAAAATTTATTTGTTACTATTCTCCTTTTATTTTCCTTATTAATTAACCAGTATTATGGCAGCAGAGGCGTTTTTCCTCTTGATAGTTTTTCACATTTTGATGCAGGTTACAGGATCTTGTTGGGCGAATATCCTTTTAAAGATTATTGGACAGTTTCTGGACCTTTCATTGACTATCTTCAAGCAGTTTTTTTCTATTTATTTGGCACAAACTGGCAAAGTTATGTTTTACATGCATCTTTGATCAACGTTCTGTTGACAATAACAACTTATATAGTTTTGAGAAATTTTAAACTCAATATCTATTATAGTCTAATTTATTCATTATTATTTTCTGTGCTTGCTTATCCCTCAAGCGGAACCCCTTTTATGGATCATCATTCAGCTTTTTTTTCTTTGTTAGGAATCTATAATTTAATTTTAGCTATAAAAAGTGATAAAAAATTATACTGGATATTGCTACCAATTTTTTTTGGATTTGCATTTTTGTCGAAACAAGTTCCATCTTCTTACGTAATTGTGTGTGCGATATTAATATTAGCTATTTTTTCGCTTTCCCAAAGAAAATTTTTTTGGATTAAATATTCCTTTTTGAGCGTAGCCTCATTTATTTTTTTATTATTAATTTTTGGAAGGATGCAAGGAATTAATTTGTCATCTTTTATAGAACAGTATATTCTTTTTCCTCAAACTATAGGAGAAGAAAGATTTAAGAATTTAAATTTTACTCTAAAAGGTACAGTAGATCGTTTCAAGTTTATCTATCTTGCTTTTCTTCCTTTGCTTTATGTCAATTTAAAAAAAATTTTTTCTGATATAAATTACTTAAAACAAAAAAATTTTTACTATTTCTTATGCTTATTGTTATTAACTTTTTCATTAATTTTTCATCAATTATTGACTAAAAATCAAACTTTCATATTTTTTTTAATACCTATTTTAACAGCATTTTCACACATTAGTTTAAATACCTATAGATTAAACTCAAATAGCCCAGTGTTTATAATAATAATTATAATTTGTTTACTCATTACGACCAAATATCATATGCGATTTAATCAAGATAGGAAATTTCACGAATTAAATTATGTGAATTTTGAATTATTTTCTCAAGGAAAAGAAATTGATAAAAAGTTTAAGGGTTTGAAATGGGTTACTCCAGAATTTAAAAACAATTCCAAAGAAGAGATTATTTTAATTAATGAAGCCAAATCTTATTTAAAAAACGATAATAGAAATAAAATGGTTATGACTCACTATTCTTTTTTTTCAGTTATTTTGGATCAAAAACTTTTTTCTCCTTCAAAATGGTATCTGACAGACGGAACCACCAATCCTGTAAAAAAGGGAAAATATTTTACTAGTTATAAAAATTTAATCACAAATATAATAAAAGAGAATAACATTAAAGTTATTTATGCAATTTCTGTAGAAAGTTCGAATATATATAATTATGTTGATAGCGAATGCTTTCGAGAAAAAAATATAACCGAACTATTAAAAAGTTTTGAATTAAAAATTTGCGATGAGATTAATGGATAATATTTTATAAAAATGAAAGTTATTTAATTGTATCAACGCTTTCAATAAATTTTGTGTAACTATTTAAATATTTTTCCTTATTGTTAATTGAAATAGAAAAAATTAATGTATTGAAAAGTATTATAAGAAAAATCAATAATAGAAACAGAGCACTACCGTAAATAAAATATATTGAGATGAAAAATAAAATATAAATGATCGATATGAAATATAATCTCTTTTTTAATACCGATATTATTCTTAGAGAATGAAGTATTAAATTAAATAAATTCATTTTAGTATTTCCAGTTTCCCTTTTTTTTCTTTCAGAAAACAACGGTTCGATATCAGTATAATTATTTACAATCGCGGCAGGATATGCTCCCCATAAATCTCCGCAAGTAAGCATTTTTTTTAATTTATTTGAATTAATTAGACTATAATTTCCAAATCTCACTTTTTTTCCTGTAACTAATAATGTGAATAAATAATGCACTTCATACATAAATCTAAAAACTAAACTTTCATTTCTTTTTGTTCTATTCACGGTTATTATTTTGTTTGGAAAATTTTTTGAAGAATCTATAATTTTTTTTAGTAGACATGGATCATCCTCGCCATCAGCATCCATTAATATTATGTTTGTTTCTTTTTCTAAAATAGATAGATATTTTAATCCAATCGCCAGAGCTCTTTGACTTCCTAAATTTCTTTTTAAATTTAATATTTTTATTAAGTTTATTTTTTTAAAGTTTTCACTTTTAATAGCACGTTTTATAGTAGAGCCATCATTTACAACAACCACTTCAAATATGTCTTCAAAAAGTGATATTTCTTGATCAATTCGCCCAAGCAAAACATTTAAGCTGTCCCAATCGTTAAATACCGGAATTAGGAAGGTGAATTTTTTCATAAGCAAGTAAATTTTATAGGATATTATGAAAAAATAAATTTTTATGCTAATTAAATAAATTCATATAATGAATATTCACGAATATCAGGCCAAAGATCTATTAAAGAAATTTGGAGCTCCTGTGCCAAAGGGAGTTGTAATTTGCGATATTAAGGAAATTTCTCAAAAAATTAAAACTTTAAAAACTAATAATTTAGTAATTAAAGCACAAATTCATGCAGGAGGAAGAGGTAAAGCGGGCGGCATCAAATTAGTCAAAAGTAATAAAGATTTAATTAAAGAAACCTCCAATATGTTCGGAAAAATATTGATTACACATCAGACCGGACCTCAAGGTAAAAAAGTTAAAAGATTATACATCGAAGAAGCTTCTGAAATAAGGAAAGAATTTTATTTAGCTTGTTTGGTAGATAGAGCAAGTTCAAAAATAGCATTCATAAGCAGCAC
>CAJVZX010000052.1 GCA_913020625.1 uncultured Pelagibacterales bacterium | reverse complement strand
GCCTGGTGATTATTGCGAAGGGGTAATACCCGATCCCATTCCGAACTCGGAAGTCAAGCCCTTCAGCGCCGATGGTACTTTGTCTTAAGGCATGGAAGAGTAGGACATTGCCAGGCTTAAAATTTATATTTATGAAAATAAAAAGTTCACTAAAATCTTTGAAAAAAAGAGATCTTAATTCAATACTTGTAAGAAGAAGAGGTAGAGTTTATATAATTAATAAAAAAAATCCTAAATTTAAAGCAAGACAGAAGTGAAGATAGGCTCTATAAGTGAAAATCTCAATTCAGAGAAAAGAATTTCTATAACACCTGAAGTTGCCAATAAATATATTAATTTAGGTTTAGAGGTTTGTCTAAATTCAAATTATGGATCACATTTAGGTTTTGATGACAGGAAATATAAAGAATTAAAAGTAGAAATTTTAAATGATTCAAAAGATGTAATAAAAAAATCAGATTTAATTGTTCAATTAGATTTATTAGATGATGATAAGAATAATTTAATTAAAGAAAATCAAACTTTAGTTGGTGTTTTTAATCCTTACGGTAATAAAGAAAAAATTGATGATTTGTTAAAAAGAAAAATTAATATTTTTTCCTTAGAGTTGCTTCCTAGAATTACAAGAGCACAATCAATGGATATATTATCTTCACAAGCTAATTTAGCAGGATACAAAGCGGTTATAGATTCTTTTGCTAAATTTGAAAAAGCAATACCTATGATGATGACAGCTGCAGGAACAATAACTGCTGCGAAAGTTTTAGTTGTAGGAGCGGGAGTTGCTGGATTGCAGGCAATTGCCACAGCAAAAAGAATGGGAGCTATAGTTTTTGCAACAGATGTAAGAATGTCATCAAAAGAACAAGTAGAAAGTTTAGGTGGCAAATTTTTAACGGTAGAAGGATCTGAAAATTTAGAAACAGAGAGTGGTTATGCGAAAGAGGCCTCTGAAGATTTTAAAAAAAAACAAGAAGAATTAATAAGTGAAACTTTAAAAAAAATTGATATTGTAATTTGTACTGCCTTAATTCCTGGAAAAAAAGCTCCATTAATAATTAAAAACTATATGATAAAAAATATGCAAGTTGGTTCAATAATTTATGATTTGGCAGCAGCACAAGGTGGAAATACTGCTTCAACTGAAATAGATAAAACTGTGGATAAGAATGGAGTTAAAATTTTGGGAGAGAGAAATATTTTAAACAAATTACCAGTATCTGCTTCAAATTTATACGCTAAAAATCTATTTAATTTTATTTCAAATCTTTATGATAAAGATAATAAGAGATTAAAAATAAATCTAAAAGATGAAATAATTAACAAAACATTACTTAAATAGAACTATGGAAATTGATCCTTTTATTTTTAGATTAAGTATATTTGTCCTTTCTATACTTATTGGATATTATGTTGTATGGAGCGTAACGCCATCATTACATACGCCCTTGATGTCCGTAACTAATGCAATTTCATCTGTTATCATAGTTGGAGCAATTATTGCATCGTTATCTGGAAATATAGAAAATATATTTGATATTTCAAATATATTTGGTTTTTTGGCAATTTTACTAGCAGCGATAAATATTTTTGGAGGTTTTTTAGTTACTCAAAGAATGCTGCAAATGTATAAAAAAAAAAAAAATAAATAACATATGTCTCCAAATTTATCGGCAATATTTTATTTGATTTCCGGAATACTATTTATTTTTGCTTTAAGAGGCCTCTCTTCACCAGAAACATCTAGACAGGGAAATTTTTTAGGAATTCTTGGTATGGCAATTGCAATTATTGTTACTTTTTTATCCATTGGAAATTTCTCAACTGGCATTATTTATGTTTTAATTTTTTTAGTAATAGGTGGTTCAATTGGTGCTTTTATTGCTTTTAAAATTCCAATGACTGATATGCCTCAATTAGTTGCTGGATTTCATAGTCTTGTAGGGCTTGCAGCAGTTTTCGTTGCTATTGCAGCTTTTTTAAAACCAGAAGTGTTTAATCTTGGAACTACTGGAAATATTAAACTTGCAAGTTTAATTGAAATGTCAATTGGCGCGTCTATTGGTGCAATTACATTCTCAGGATCAATAATTGCTTTCTTGAAACTTCAAGGTTTAATGTCTGGATCTCCAATTACATTTAAGGGTCAACATTTGCTTAATGCTTTAATTGGGTTGTCAATAATTATTTTAATATACTATTTATGCGTCACTCAATCTTCTAATTTTTTTTGGAGCTTGATAACAATATCTTTTTTAATTGGATTTTTATTAATTATTCCAATTGGTGGTGCAGATATGCCGGTAGTGATTTCCATGTTAAATTCTTATTCTGGTTGGGCAGCTGCAGGAATTGGTTTTACATTAGAAAATAGTGCATTAATTATTACTGGAGCTTTGGTTGGTTCATCAGGAGCAATTTTGTCTTATATTATGTGTAAAGGTATGAACCGATCATTCTTTAATGTAATTTTGGGAGGTTGGGGTGCAACAGAACAATCTTTATCGAAAGGAACTGAACAAAGACCAGTTAAGAGCGGTAATGCCGAAGATGCTGCCTTCTTGATGAAAAATGCTTCATCTGTAATTATTGTACCAGGCTATGGAATGGCGGTTGCACAGGCACAACATGCATTGAGAGAGATGGTAGACTCATTAAAAAAAAATGGAATTAAAGTATCTTATGCAATTCATCCAGTAGCAGGCAGAATGCCTGGTCATATGAATGTTCTTCTAGCTGAAGCCAATGTTCCTTATGATGAAGTGTTTGAGCTTGATGATATTAATAATGATTTTGCAAATTCAGACGTAGCATTTGTTATAGGAGCCAATGATGTGACAAATCCCATTGCAAAAACAGATCCACAAAGCCCAATTTATGGTATGCCAATTCTAGATGTTGAAAAATGTAAATCTGTTTTATTTGTTAAAAGAAGTTTATCACCAGGATATGCTGGTATTGATAATGAACTTTTTTATAGAAACAATACTCTTATGTTATTTGCAGATGCAAAAAAAATGACAGAAGATATAATAAAAAATTTAGATTAAATGACCAAAATTTACTGTGATAGCGCTGATTATAAAATAATTAAAAAATATAATAAATATAATCTAGTAAAAGGATTCACAACTAATCCAAGTTTAATGAGATTAGCAGGTGCAAAGAATTACAAAGATTACTCAAAAAAAATCCTAAAAATTTGTAAAAATAAACCTATATCTTTTGAAGTTTTTTCGGATGATTTAAACTCAATGATCAATCAAGCTTATTTAATCAATTCCTGGGGTAAAAATGTTTATGTTAAAATACCAGTAGTTAATTCCAGAGGCAAGTTTACAGGAAAAGTTATTAAAGAATTAAGTAATCAAGGTGTTAAATTAAATATAACAGCCGTATATACTTTTGAGCAGGTGAAAAAAATTTATAAATTGTTAAATAAAAATACAAAATCAATTATTTCCATATTTGCTGGCAGGATGTCTGATACCGGGAAAGATCCAATACCAGTTTTTAAAAGTAGTTTAAACTTAACTAAAAAAAATAAGAATATTATGATTTTGTGGGCAAGTACAAGAGAAGCTTATAATTTTATACAAGCTAAAAAATTAGGATCTAATATTATTACTATGCCACCTAAAATAATTGATCAAATTAAAAATTTTGGAAAAAGCTATAAATCATTAACCATCAATACAGTAAAGAATTTTTTAATTGATAGTAAAAAATCAAGATTTAAAATCTAATAATGAAAAAATTTATCTTAGTAACCGGCGGAGCTGGATTTATTGGATCCAATTTGATTTTGGAACTTTTAAAAAAAACAAATTTAAATATTTTAAGCTTAGACGATTATTCAAGCGGTAAAATCAAAAATCATATTAAAAATAAAAGAGTAAGATATTTTAAAGGGCATACAAAAAATGTTGCAAAAATAATACAAAGATATAAGAAAAAAATAAAAGTTATATTTCACTTTGCTGAATTTGCTAGAATTCATCAAAGTTTTGAAAAGACAAATGAATGCTTTGATTCTAATATTGTAGGCACTACCGAAGTTATTAAGTATTGTTTGAATTATAATGTTAAATTAATTTATTCAGCTACATCTGCAAGTTTGGGAAATAAAGGAAAAGACCAAAGCCTATCTCCTTATGCTTTTACAAAATCAAAAAATTTAAAATTACTTATTCATTTAAGAAAATGGTTTGGCCTTAATTATGAAGCTATTTATTTTTATAATGTTTATGGTCCAAGACAAATACAAGCTGGAAATATGGCTACTGTAATTGGTATATTTGAAAAACAATATCTTGATAAAAAAGCACTAACCATTGTTAATCCAGGTTTGCAAACAAGAAAATTTACTCATGTAAAAGATATTGTTAATGGATGCTATAGAGTTTGGAAAAAAAATTTAAATAGACATTATTCAATATATGAAAATGAATCATATTCAATATTGGATATTGCTAAAATGTTTAATCATAAAATCAGATTTTTAAATAGAAGAAAAGGGGAGAGATATAAATCATCCACAGTGAAATACGTTGGTAGTATAAAAATTTGGCCATTGAAATGTAAATATAAAATTAAAGATTATATTCAAAATTATGTTAAAAATAATTAAATATCTACGTCACGATGTGGCCATGCTGAAATTGGTAGACAGGCTTGGTTGAGGGCCAAGTGGGAATTTCCTATGAGAGTTCGAGTCTCTCTGGCCGCACCAA
>CAJVZX010000051.1 GCA_913020625.1 uncultured Pelagibacterales bacterium | reverse complement strand
GTTATATCAATTGTGGGCCAACCATATTTTCTAAATAAATCTTTTGATAATTTAATTTCTGATTCTATTTTTTCCAAAGTTATATAAGTATTAGAATCTTTTTCTTTCAATAAAGAAATTCTATTTTTCCTAATATCCCTTAGTCTTGATGCTTCACTTAATAAGCCAACAACACATGTTATTTTGGGATTGTCCGTAATTTTTTTTGGTAAAGATACTTCTGATATAATTGGAATATTAGAAGTTTTATAACCTCTATTTGCAAGATAAATTGATGTTGGTGTTTTGCTTGTTCTGCTTACACCGAGTAAAACAATATCTGAACTTTCAATATTTTTTGTTTCTTTTCCATCATCATGCTTCATTGTAAATTGAATAGCTTCAATTCTATTATAATAATCATCATCTAGTACATGTTGACCGCTTGGAAGATGTGATGCCTGTTGATGTAATAATTTTGAAAATCTTAAAATTAAATCCCCCAAAACACCAAAACAAGGAATATTAAATTCTTCACTTTTGGAAGCTAAAAACTTGGCTAATTTAATATCAACGATTGTATATAAAATTATTGAATTATTTTTCTTTTTACAAGTTTCTAAAATTTTTAAGATTTGATTTTCGGTTCTTGTGAATGAATATTGATGAGATTTATATTGAAAATTTGAAAATTGTGCTTGAAGAGCTAAAAAAATTCTATCAAGTGTCTCTCCGGTTGAATCTGAAATAAGATATATTTGGTATGTATTTCCCATTTATAAACTGTTAATAGATTAAATAATAACTAACATTAATTAATAAATCTAATTAATTGCAATTTTTATTAAAAATTATTCTCAATAATTAACATATTATTAGACCTTAATAATCAAATAAAGATATTAAGTTTTTTATTAAAATTTAATTTATTGATAAAAATAAAAGATAATTTATTCATTTAAATGTTGATAAATATTGAAGAAACTGTGTAAAACAATTAATTAAACTTATTAACATACTATACTACTAAATATACCTTAAATTATATTTTATTTATTTATGAGACGATTAAATAACTGTTTAGAGAAAAAAAAATATACAAATACTCCCATTTGGTTTATGAGACAGGCGGGTCGTTATTTAAAAGAATTTAGAGAAATAAGAAAAAATAATTCTGATTTTATAAAACTTTGTTTAAATGAAAAATTAGTAAGTAAAATAAGTTTACAACCAATCAAAAGATTTGATATTGACGCTGTTATTTTATTTTCTGATATTTTAATAATACCATATGGTTTAGGCCAAAAAGTATTTTTTAAAAAAAATTTTGGTCCTTTATTAAATAATTTAGATTTTGATTTAATTATTAAAGCAAATCCTGAAAGTTTCATTAATCGCGTTCATAAAGTTTACAAAAGCTTAAATTTATTAAAGAAAGGCATGGACTACAAAAACAAAAGCTTAATTGGTTTTGCAGGATCCCCATGGACTTTATTGGTTTACATGATACACAAACAATCCCCAAAAAAAGACTTTAATATAAATGATGTTTTTAAGGATAAATTTTTAGTTAATAGATTATTATCAAAATTAGAAGAATTTATATGTTTACATATTGATAAACAAATTGAAGCAGGCGCAAACATAATCCAAATTTTTGATTCTTGGGCAGGATTGCTTTCACAAAAAGATTTACCAAATTATTGTTATATGCCAAATTTAAAAATAGTAAATCATGTTAAAAAAAAAAAAAATTCCAATTATATGTTTTCCAAAAGGAATTAAAAAAGAAAATTATGTAGATTTTTGTTCTATAGTTAATCCAAGTGCTATTAGTATTGATTATAATATTGATCCAGAATGGATTAAAGATAAAGTAAACAATATCCCCATCCAAGGAGGCATGGATCCTAAGATATTATTAACTGAAAAAAAAAATATTAAAAAAAAGGTTAATAAATATTTAGATATATTTTCAGGTTATCCATATATTTTTAATTTAGGACATGGCGTGCTTCCAGACACCGATCCTTCTATAATAAACTTTGTTATAAAAACAATAAGAGAAAGAAATAAATGAAAAAAGCTGTGATACTATTTAATTTAGGTGGTCCAGATTCTCAAGAAAGTGTAGAGCCATTTTTATTTAATTTATTTTATGATCCCGAAATTCTTAGTTTGCCAAAAATATTAAGATACCCTATGGCTAAAATTATTTCTAAAAAAAGAAAGCCAACCGCTCAAAAAATATATTCGGAAATAGGAGGTTCATCACCAATTCTTAAATTAACCAACGATCAATCCAAAGCTTTAGAAAATAAATTAAACGAAAATATTAATAAAGATATTTATAAGTGTTTTGTGGTTATGAGATGTTGGCATCCTAGAGCTTCTCAAGTTGTCAATTTGGTCAAAGATTATAACGCTGATGAAATAATATTATTACCTCTTTATCCTCAATATTCTTCTACAACCTCTGGATCTTCAATCAAAGAATGGTTAGAGGTTTCAAAAAAAAATAAAATAAATAAACCAACAAAAATAATATGCTGTTATCCTACGGATGATAATTTTATTATAGCCCACACTAAATTGATTAAAGAAACAATTCAAAACCTAAACTCATATAAACTAATTTTTTCTGCTCATGGCTTGCCAGAGAGAAATATTAAAAAAGGCGATCCCTACCAATGGCAAGTTGAACAATCAGTAAATAAAATAATTGAAAAATTAAATATTAATAATTTAGATTGGATATTAAGTTACCAAAGCAGAGTTGGACCATTAAAATGGATTGGACCTTCAACAGATAATGAAATTATTAATGCCTCTAAAAAAAATAAAACAATTCTACTTGCTCCAATCGCATTTGTATCTGAGCACTCAGAAACATTGGTAGAACTAGATATTGAGTATAAAAAATTAGCCATAGAAAACGGGTGTAAGAATTACTATCGTGTACCCGCGCTAGGAACAAATAAAGATTTTATTAACTCGCTTTATAAACTAATTATTAATACAAATTTGAACTCTAGTAGTCAAAGTGGATATTTCTCACCTAAAAACAAATGTCCTAATAATTTTAAAAAATGTCCATGCTCTGTTACAATCTAAAAAATGAATTATTATTTATTATTTAAAAGCCTTCATCTTATATTTGTTGTTTCTTGGATGGCAGGATTATTATATTTACCAAGAATCTTTGTTTATCATGCTGAAAAAACAAATGAAAAAAATACATCCGAAACTTTTAAAGTTATGGAGAGGAGATTAATGAATTTTATAATGATGCCTGCAATGATTTTATCATGGATTTTCGGGATATTATTAATACTTGTTAATGGAGGTACAATTTTTGGTACTTTGTATTTAAGTTTAAAATTAATTTTAGTTTTTTTATTAACTATTTATCACTTCTTTCTAGCTGTATGCGTAGTAAAGTTTGAAAGAGATAAAAATGCGCACAGCGCGAAATTTTTTAGGTTTATTAATGAAATTCCCACAATATTATTAATAGTCATTGTTTTTGTTATAATTTATAAGCCATTATAGGGTTGTAAAAATTTAATTAATTACTATATTACGTCTAATAAACCTTTCTTAAGATCAACTAATCACAATTATGAACATACAAGAACTTAAAACACAGAGCTCAGAAGAGCTAATAACTAAAGCTGAAAAACTTGGAATAGAAAATGCCAGTACACTCAGAAGACAAGAAATTCTTTTTGCAATATTAAAAAAACTTGCTGAAAATGAAGAAATAACAGGCGGTGGAGTTTTGGAAACTTTGCAAGATGGCTTTGGCTTCTTAAGAGCAATCGAGTCTAACTATTTACCAGGTCCAGATGATATTTATATAGGGCCTAATCAAATAAGAAAATTTGGTCTTAGAACAGGTGATACGGTTGAAGGTACGGTACGTGCACCCAAAGATGGTGAAAGATATTTTGCATTATTGAAGGTAAGTAAAATAAATTTTGAAGATCCTGAAAAAATGAAACATAAAATTGCTTTTGATAACTTAACACCACTTTATCCAGACAAACAACTTAAAATGGAAATAGAAACTACAAAGATTGAAAAAAAACCAGACCTTACAGCTAGATTGATTGATCTTGTTAGTCCAGTAGGAAAAGGACAAAGATCCTTAATTATATCTCCGCCAAAAGCAGGTAAAACAATTATTTTACAAAATATTGCACAATCAATAGCAGCCAATCATCCTGAAGTTTATTTAATGGTTTTATTAATTGATGAACGACCAGAAGAAGTAACAGATATGCAAAGAACAGTTAAAGGTGAAGTTATAAGTTCAACTTTTGACGAACCGGCACAAAGACATGTCGCTGTTGCTGAAATGGTAATAGAAAAAGCAAAAAGATTGGCTGAACATAAAAAAGATGTTGTTATTTTGTTAGACTCAATAACAAGATTAGGAAGAGCTTACAATGCTGTTGTTCCAAGCTCAGGAAAAGTATTAACGGGTGGTGTGGATGCAAATGCACTTCAAAGACCTAAAAGATTTTTTGGAGCAGCAAGAAATATTGAAGAAGGTGGATCATTAACAATAATTTCAACAGCATTAATTGATACAGGCAGTAGAATGGATGAGGTGATTTTTGAAGAGTTTAAAGGAACGGGTAATAGTGAATTGATATTAGATAGAAAAATATCTGATAAAAGAATTTTTCCTGCAATTGACATTACTAAATCTGGAACTCGAAGAGAGGAATTAATTTTTGAAAAAAATGATTTACAAAAAATGAATGTTTTAAGAAGAATTATTGGTCCAATGGGAACGATGGATGCAATTGAATTTTTAAATGCAAAACTTAAAGATACTAAAAGTAATGCTGATTTTTTCAATTCAATGAATAAACCAGCTTAATTATAAGAAAGGAGAAAAAAAATGAAAGATATGCTTGTGGTGGTAAAGTTAAAAGAAGGTACCTTTGAAAAATTCATGGG
>CAJVZX010000050.1 GCA_913020625.1 uncultured Pelagibacterales bacterium | reverse complement strand
GGATTGTTATTTAATTTTTCCATTTTTTTTCTTTTTAATCTTTCAAGTTGTTTTTGATAATCTTTTTTAATCGCCTCTGCTCTTTCTGGTTTTTCAAGTTCTGTTAGACTTTCTTCATGCATCCAGGTAAACGGGCTTTGGTTTTTTTCTGCTGTTTTTTCTAGGCTTTTTGCATAGTTAAATTGCTCGGGATGATTTTTTTTTAAGCCGAGCCACTCAATTTTTCTCTGAAAGAAGCAAAACTGACAACCACTTCTTGATCTCCATTTATAATAATCCGGCATTCCTAAACCTGAAGTTTCTAAAATATCAATCACGGCCTCGCGATCAATGCAGTCATTAACGAAAGGAAATTTTGCTTTGATTAAAGGATTGGTAGGTTTGTAACCTACTCGACCTCGTTCATCGTATCTTATTCCAATATATGTATAAATTTGAGTTCCTTCTTTCAAGGAGGGTGCTATCCAATCTTCAAGGGGCTTTAATTTCATTGTAACGGTACACCAGCGCGCTCTAGCTGAGGGTAAAAAATTATTATATTTTTTCATATAATAGTCAAAAGTGTTTTTTGGTTGGATATATTTAATAGGTCGGCTAAGACGAGTTTTAAGTTTATCTAAAAATTTATATGTCTCTTTAAGTTCATAGCCGGTATCGGTGAAATAATATTCGATAGGAATACTTGGATATTTTTCACTCATGTGGACTGCCAATGCCGCTGAATCTTTTCCCCCACTCAAACCTAGTACGTGTCGTTCTTTCATGCTTTCATTTTTCCTTTAGAAGAATCACCAAAATTCATTATTTTTTTAAGTACTTTTAAAACCACTTCTCCTTTTTCAGACTCTGTGAGCTTTTTATCTTCTAAAAATTTCATTACGTCTTCCGTTACTTTTTCAACCGAACTGCTATCGGTTTTAAATTTATAAAATTTTGAAGATCTTTCGGGTCTTTGCCCTTCAAAAATAGCAATATCTATAATCTTGGTATCTGAATGCTTTTCCCTCAATGTATATAAGCGATAGGACGTGATAAAGTGTCTTACCATTTCTTCTATTTTTAATACCGCCTCATGAAAGTCTTTGTCATTCCACTCGTTTGCCGGTTTATTTGCGGAAAAAGAAACAATCTGTTCAATCCACGCATTTTCATTTTTTAATTCATTAATTTTTGCAGAAAATGGATCTTTAGGTCCTATTTTTTTTGACATTTCTTTGATTGTTGCAAAATCTATATCAGAGGTATTCGGATCCGATTGAAACACTTTTAAAATGACTTGCTTAAATTGCTCAATCATTTCTTCAAAAACTTTATCGAGTTGAGACCAAATTTTATCAAATTTCTTGATTAATTCGTCAGGGTCTTGTGTCTCACAAATTTCCGGAATTTTTTTGTACAAAAGTTCAAAAGGATTCTGCGTACTCAATAATTCATCTCTCAGCATCAACACACGTTTATCCTTGAACTGACGCGTTTTTCTTGCAAAAGCCGGAAGATTGTAAGCCTTGAGAACAATGGGTTTTAATATTTGTAACGGAGTTGGATTTTTGATCGTTTTGTTATTTAAAAAACGTTTTTCCACATATGCTTTAAAAACATCTAAAATTTTTTGTTTTTCGCCTTGAATGCGGACATACATAATCTTTAAATCTTCTGGAATTTGTACAAATTTTTCACAAACCCTAGGGTCATAATCTGTGACAAGAGACTCTATTTTATTTTCATCAACGTTGTAAAACGCCAAAGACCCCTCGTTAACTTTAAAAAAAGTTGCAGCCAATAAGGGAAGTAAACCCGATTTTATACCAAAAGGTGCTTTTGAAAATAAATTATAAATTTCATTTAGTGGAACAGGATCTTTTTTTTCTTTAATAGTTTTATTAAAAACCTCAAACAGCTTATACAGATTACCTTCTTTTTTCTGAGGTGCACAAAACTCAAAGCCATTCTTTGTTTTTTTATGCAAGTGATGCTTCTTAATAAGGCTTAAATAAATTCCAAATTCAGGTGGATGACCAATCATTTCTAAATTTTCTTTATCAGCATGATTAAAAATTCGACTAATGAGATTAGTGCTTCCCTGCATTGAAATTGTTGATAATTTATCCCGATTAACAAGTTCGTTGTGGATGATTGGAGCTAAATAAAACATTTCGTCGCTTACATTCGATGCAATAATTGAAAGATTATCTCCTTTAATCTTTTGATTGTTAAACAGCCATATTGCATCTTCAAAGTTTTGGGTAAGTGAATTAAATAGTAAATTTTGATAAGCTGACATCCTTGCGTTTAATTCTTTTTTTGCAACTGCATCACTTTCGATTGCCGTGATTGTAGATTTGACTCGCTTAAGGGCCGCTAGTTCTAAAGCATAATTAAAAAATTCTTTATAATTTTTTGAGTATCCTAGAATCACTGGTTTGGGAAATCTAATTCTAGATAATTCATTGAATTTTTCTATGAATTCTTTTTTGGAATCTTCCTTAGATTGAATTAAAAAAATAAACATTCCTGCACTAACTTTTGAAGTTTCTAACAGCATTATGCGATCAACTGCTTTTTTTACATCGTTAAGAACAATACAAAACTTTTGATAGATTCTTTGTGTTCCTGTTTTATGAAAATGCTTTTTTGCTACTACGGGCTGAAGCGATGGAAGTTGTGATAAAACAAGATCGGCATCACCAGAAATTTTAGATTTATTTACTTCTACTACTTCATCTAAATTAATATCGGAACCAGAAAATAGCGAATATGCTTTTTTGAATTTTCTATAAATAATTATTTTTTTATTTTCTAGCGCTGTAAGCGTTTTAGTTATATCTATTTTTTCTTTATCTAGGATATTTGTTAAAATCTCTTTTGAAGAAAACAAAGATAGATTTTTTCCAAATAAATCAATTAGAGCCATAGCTTTTGCAATTTTAATACCGTTGTTATCATCGGTCACCTCTGCCCTTCTTATTGCCTCGGTTGCTTCTGACCAAGCATGGCCAATGTTGGAAACCAGAATGCTGGGTTCTAAATTAATTTGTAAATAATCAAAAAGTTTATCTAAAGTATAAAGATTTTCTTTTTTGGAATTTGAATTTTTCAAAAAATGAAGAAAACCGTTTGGCTCACCAGAGTTTAAAAAAGAAAATATACTCCTTTCGTTATTACTAAACCGTTGTTTTGATAGAGGGCTTAATAATAAAGATACCAATGGATGTAACGGGTAACATTGTGAAATAGTATTTATTAGAGATGAATTCGATTTACCTCCATTGATTAATTTTCCAATAGTTCTGCTCAAGTTTTTAATTTTACCATTTGCTTTAGATTTGCGATTTATCGCTTTAGCAATTAGGTTAACCGCTTCCTCTGAATTAATTGAAAAGGGAATATCTTCAAATCGGCCTTGAACTTTTTGCCAATCTTCTTGAACAGAACGTCCTAAAGCTGAGGCATATTCTTCCATCGGCTGGTGAAGTACCCCAATAAATAAAGGAAATCCTTGTTTTTTAAGCTTTAGATTTGAAAAATTTTCTGCAATTTCTTGAAATAAATTTATGTCAGATCCAACACCAGAAACATACTCTAAATATTTTCCCATCTCATCAGTCACCACTAATAGACCATATTTTTTCTTATGAAGTTCTAGGGTTAAATTAGTCAATCCTTTAATAACTCCTGCCACAGTTGGTTTTGTTTTAGTTTTTAATGCAGAAGGGATACCTTTTGAGATCCAACTTTTTTTAACAGTTTGATTGATAGTTTCAGCAAATGCTTGCGCTGGATCGTTTTTCGATCCAATCAGTTTTAGGACAAACCATTTTTTCCTGGCTAAAAAAACTTTTGCAAAGCTGCTTTTTGCACTGAACTTGCTTTTATTAAGAGCTAGCTTTTTTATTTTGTTATTATCGCTAATCAAAGCCTGCAGATATAGAGCAAGCGAGGATTTTCCAGTTCCATAAGGGCCCGTTAATGTAAAAGCACATTGATTAGTAGTGGTTAAAGAATTTGCAATTTGGTTTAAAACTTTTTTTCCCGTATCATGTAGAATGAAATATTCTAAAAACTCTTTCGATATATTATTATCAATTCTGATAGATCGCTGAAAATGACGATTAATACTAAAATCAGAATGAGTAAACAAATCCATTAAGCAACCTTTTTATAACAATTTCTAATTAATTGGGTGGTTGAAACATTTTCAACTTTCGTAATTTGTCTTAAACCACCCGCTCCTTTATTAAACTGAAAGCCTCCTCGTGTTGAAGCTTCAAGTTTTTCTAAATAAATGTCTAAAGATTTTTCATCTAACTGAAAGACTTTACCTGGAGAACCATAATCATACATAAGTTTTTCAAAGGTAATGATTTGGTTTTTTTGTTTTGACCAATAATCATTTAGAGCAAATTCAAAAATTTTATCAGTTAAGCTTGATTTAGGTCCTCTTTGAATTTCAAATTCATTTTTAGAATAGGTAGAAGTAATGAGTCCTAGTTCTGCTAAAGGACACTCAATGCTATCTTCGGTGACCTCCCCTTTTTTATGACTAACTGTGTAAGTGCGTAAAAAGCAATCGAGATCTCTTTTAATCGTATTAGGACTAATTCCTTTCCATTTTGAGAATTTAATTACAGATAGAATATCATTTAATAATTGTTCGCGGTTAATAATAATTGATTGATGATAATTAAAAATATAAAACCAGGTGGTTAAATATTGATTGCTTGCAAGCATCCAATGCAATAACCATAACGTTTCAGATTTTTCTAAATAAGGATCTAATGATTTTTTTTTCGAGAAAATAAGCTTGCCAAAATCTGTAAGTTTAAAATTTTTATCACAAACTTTTGTCATAACCGACCAATGTCTGATGGACTTCACCATATTAATGCCCACACCAAAATCCACCATGACGTTTAGTATATTTTTTTCAAATTTTTTAATTTTTTTTACATTTCCTGTTTCAAGGTAATGGACAATCTTTGTTAACCACGCATATCTGAATGGGAAGGTATCGTGCCCTGAAAATTTCGGTTTGTATTTTTCTTTTCCTAAAGGTCCTCGAAGCATAGTTCAATTTGGTAAATTTTGTGATAGAATCACC
>CAJVZX010000049.1 GCA_913020625.1 uncultured Pelagibacterales bacterium | reverse complement strand
AACCATTGTAAGCATGAAATTGCCAGTCAGACTGAGCTACACCAAATTGAAACTCACCTTCTTTGATTTGCCCAATATTATAGTTAGACCCACCTGTAGATGGTGCGGTACATCTATAAGCTTTATCTGTCGCTCCTTTTTTTCTACCGTGTTCAGCGCTAGTAGCATATTTATGCAACATTTTACAAATTGCATTACCAGTCTGGAAATAAACTCCAGTTGGTCCGCCAGTACCTATCGTAAAGAACTCCGCTGATTTTGCTACACTTGTTAAAGATAAAGATGCAACAAAAATTAATAGAGCACTTGATAGGGATGTTATTATTCTTTTCATTATTTTCCCTCCAAAATGTTTTATATATTTTTATCCTAACAGGAAAATATGGGTCTGGTCTATATTCTTTATAATTTTTTTTAACCTGATTTTGCTTATATTACTATATAGATTCAGACCAATTTTTTAATTTTTCAACTCCTTCTATAATTTTAGGAGCATATTTTAAAAGAACATTTTGATCTATTTTTTGAGATTGAGAAATATTTTTCATAAATTCTTGACCGTTAAAATCTGTAAAGCTTAGCCTAGCTGTCATTTTTTTTTTAGAAAATCCAAAAACTGAACCTGGCAATAATGCTATGCCAGTTTCTTTAAGAAGATTACTACACATTTCATTTGAATCTGAAAATTTTTCGTTGGAAAACTCTGGCATTAAATAAAATCCACCCTCAGGCTTGTTTATACTCACCTTATTTGATTTTAAATTTTCATAGACATATTCTCCTACTGCTTTTAAAATATTTTTAGAATTATCAATATATTCATCATGGTTATTTTCATAAGCTGCAATAGCTGCATATTGAGCTGGGGCATTTACTGAAGAAAAAGTTTCACTAGCTAAAGTTTTAAGTGAATTTTTTATTTCATTTAAACTTTCTGGAATAATAAAAAATCCTAATCTCCAACCTCCGGCTCCGCACCATTTGCTCATACCATTGCTTATAATTGTTTTTTCAGGACAGTAATTTGCAATTGATTTAAAATCTTTTTTAAAACTAAGTTCTGAATAAATTTCATCTGATAAAATTATAAGATTATTTTTTTTTGCAACAACACTAATTTCTTCTAAATTATTACAAATTTGTCCTGAAGGGTTATTTGGTGAGTTTAAAAATAGTAGATAATTTTTATTTTTATTTTTACTTATAATTTTTTCTAATGATTCAGCAGTTGGAAACCAATTATTTAAACTTGTAGTTTCAAGCCAATGAATTTTGTTTCTTCCAAGCAAAGCTTGAGGCTCATAAGATACCCAGCTAGGTACTGGTAATATAACATCTCCATCAAACAAAAGATGTAATAAAAACATAAGTTCTTTAGTGCCTGGTCCAATAATTACATTTTCAGAAACATAATTATATTTTTTCTTATTATTTATATATCTTGAAATTGAAGATCTTAATTCAGGTAATCCTTGCATTGGTAAATACTTATTCTGATAAGCATTATTTTTGAGTTCATCAACAATATCTTTTGGTATTTGAAATGGAGATTGGCCGAAACCAAACTTAAAAATTTTTGTTCCTTGGGTTTCAAGTTTCTTTGTCTCTTCATTCATTCTTAAAGTCGCTGAAGGTTTTAAATTTTTTACTATATTTTTAATCATTAAGTTTTTAATTCTTTTAAATTTTTATATTGTTCTAAAATATGTGGATTTTCTAATGCTTCTTTATTTTTTATATCCTTACCTTCTATTACATTTTTAACTGCTAATTCAACTATTTTTCCATTTTTAGTTCTAGGTATATCAGTAACTGCAATAATTTTTGTCGGAACATGTCTTGGAGACAAATTATGTCTTATTCTTCTTTTTATATCTGAGATTAATTCAGAATTTAGCTGGAAATTTGAATTTAATACTAAAAATAATATTATTCTTATATCATTATCCCAATCTTGGCCTACTACCAAAGATTCTTTAATTTCTTCAAATTTCTCTAGTTCGGAATATATTTCCGCAGTTCCTAATCTAACACCACCTGGATTAAGTGTTGTATCTGAACGTCCATAAATTATAAATCCACCACTATCTTTTAATTCTGCATAATCTCCGTGATACCAAATATTTTTATATTTTGAAAAATATGCATCTTTAAATTTTTCATCATTTTTATCATTCCAAAATTTAAGTGGCATTGACGGAAATGGCTTTTTACAGACTAATTCACCTTTTTCATTTTTAATTGAATTATTATTTTCATCTAATATATCTACATCCATTCCCAGACCTTTCCCTTGAATTTCTCCACTAATTACAGGTTGATAAACATTTCCTAATACAAAACAGGATATAATATCTGTTCCTCCAGAAATTGAGGAAAGATGAACATCTTTTTTAATGTTTTGATACACATACTCAAAACCACTTACTGACAAAGGTGAACCAGTAGAACAAATTGTTCTTAAATTATTTAAACTATATTTCTGATTTACATTAATTTTTTTCTTTCTTAATGTATCTATATATTTTGCGCTTACTCCAAATAAAGTTATTTTTTCCTTATCAACTATATCAATTAATAATTCATCATTATTGTACATTGGAAAACCATCAAATAAAACTATAGATGCATTAATAGCAAGTACACTAACAAGCCAATTCCACATCATCCATCCACACGTAGTAAAATAAAATACATTATCATTAGGTTTAATATTGCAATGCAAACTATGTTCTTTAAAATGCTGTAACAAAACCCCACCAACTCTATGACAAATACATTTTGGTTTTCCTGTTGTTCCACTTGAATATAAAATTGCTAATGGATGATCAAATTCAAACAATTCAAAATTAATTTTTGTAATCTTGCGGTCTAGTATTTTTTTCCAATTTAATATTTTAATATTATTTAAATTAATATTATCCTTTTTTAATTTTTCTCCTGGATAATTAATTAAAACAACATGCTTTATTGAAGGTATCTCTTTTACTATTTCTTTTAATCTGCTAGATACATCTATTTCTTTGCCATTATAAAAATACTTATCAATAATAAATAATACTTTTGGATTAATTTGCGAAAATCTTTCTATTACTCCTCTTATTCCAAAATCAGGTGAACATGAAGACCATATGGCTCCAACTAAAGCACTAGAAAGATAGGCTTCCACAGTCTCTATACAATTAGGTAGATAGGCTACTACTCTATCATTTTTAGTAATATTAATTTCTTTTAACCAATTAGATAATTTAATTGTATTATTTTTAAGTTCTTTCCAAGATCTATATTCTTTATATCCATTTTCGCTGATAAACGTAAGTGCCTTAGAATCATCGTCTTTTTTTAAAAGATTTTCAGAATAATTTAAAAAAGAATCATTTAAAAATTTACTTTTATAAAAAATATTGGACGATATAAAAAAATTTTTACCTAATTTGCCTTTTATTTTTCCAAAATTCCAAACTGATTTCCAGAATTCTCCTAAATTTTCTATACTCCATTTACATATTTTTTTATAATCATTATTAAAAGATAGGTTATAATTTTTAGAAATAAATTTTTCAAAATTGTTTAAATTAGAATTTTTAACTAATTCTTCAGAACTTTTCCAAAGGTTATTTTTCATTCATTAATTTGATAAATTTATTAAAAAAAACATATAGAAATTTTAACAATTATGTTACTCTCATTTTTTATATTATTTTAAATGAGAACTTTTTCCCATGTGATTCGGTCATGTTTTAGACTTCTTTTGTTCTATAGGTATTACCAAATGTAGTATGTAACTATTATTAAAACACAAAAAAAATGAATCTAAATAATAAAAAAATTACAGCAGTTCTTGGGCCAACTAATACAGGAAAAACTCATCTTGCTATCGAAACAATGCTCAGTTTTGAAAGTGGCATTATAGGATTTCCTCTGAGGCTACTTGCAAGAGAAGTATATGACAAAATAATCCAAAGAACTGATATTTCAAAAGTTGCTCTAATTACTGGTGAAGAAAAAATAATACCTATGAATGCAAAATATTATTTATGTACCGTTGAATCTATGCCTTTAAATAAATTAGTAGATTTTGTTGCTATAGATGAAATCCAAATGTGTGCTGATAATGAAAGAGGACATGTGTTTACTGATAGATTACTAAATTTTAGGGGAGAAAAATTAACAATGTTTTTAGGATCACACACAATTAAAAATATAATTAATTCTCTTGAAGAAAAAGTTGAATTTATATTTAAAGATAGATTTTCAAAATTAAGTTATGTAGGGCATAAAAAAATTTCCAGACTAAACCCAAAAAGTGCAATTATTGCTTTTTCAATTGAAGAAGTATATGCAATTGCAGAACTTGTGAGAAGGCAAAAAGGTGGTTCAGCAATTGTAATGGGTTCTCTTAGTCCAAAAACAAGAAATTCTCAAGTCAAATTGTATCAGTCTGGTGACGTAGATTATTTAGTCGCAACTGATGCAATAGGAATGGGGCTCAATATGGATTTGGATAATGTTTATTTTTCAAGTCTAAAAAAATTTGATGGAAAAAAGCTAAGAAAATTAAATTTATCTGAAATATCACAAATTGCTGGAAGGGCAGGCCGTTATAGAAATGATGGTAGTTTTGGTATAACGGGAGATTGTAAAGAACTTTCAGCTGAAGAAATAGAACTGATAGAAAGTCATAAATTAGAACCAATACAATACATCTTTTGGAGAAATTCAAATTTAAATTTTAAAAATTTTGAATCTTTAATCAATTCTTTAGATGAAAAGCCAACAAAAAAAATTTTAAGAAGAATATATGATTGTGAAGATGAAAAATTACTAAAATTTTTTTTAAAAGAACATTCTAAATATAATATTTTAAATGAAAAAAATTCTTTAGAAATTATTTGGGAATGTTGTCAAATCCCAGATTTTGTTAAACACACATATGGTCATCATTTGGAAGTTGTAAGCAAAGTCTTTGGTTTTTTAACTTCAGGTAAAAAAAAGGTATTGAATAAATATATGAAAAAACAATTAAATAGTTTAGATAAATTAGAAGGAAATGTAGACTCAATATCTAATAGAATTGCTAATGTTAGAACTTGGTCTTATGTTTCAAATAAAA
>CAJVZX010000048.1 GCA_913020625.1 uncultured Pelagibacterales bacterium | reverse complement strand
TTCAGGCAACTGATGCCTTAGAATATTATGACCCACCTTCTTTATTTACACCTTTGGATTTTGGTTTAGTTGGTTTTTCTTTTGCTTGTGGCTTAGGTGTTAAGGTTGCTCGTCCAGATAAAACAGTTGTTAGTTTAATAGGAGACGGTGGCTTTGGAATGACAATTTCTGAATTAAGCACTGCAGTACAGTATAAAATTAATACTATTACTATTGTTATGAACAATAATAGCTGGGGAGCAGAAAAAGCTTATCAAAGGGATTTTTTTGAAAAAAAATATATTGGCGCTGACATAAACAGTCCAGAATTTCACAAGGTTGCTCAACTTTATGGCGCTAAAGGTTTTGAGATAAATAGAGTTTCAGAACTTAACGATGCGTTGAAAGCTGCTTTAAAATGTAATAAGCCAGCAGTAATTAATGTTAACGTTGATCCTAAAGCATTATATAGTTTTAGAAAAGATAGTTTTAAACATAGGACAAAATAAATGAGTTTAAGTCTAAGGAAATTTGCAAAGTTTGTAGATAAAACTTTTATAGAAGGTGAAAAAAAAGCTAAAGAACCAGTGGTTATGGTTTCGGTTGCTGCAGTATTTAAAAATCCTTGGTATGGAAAAGGATTTGTTGAAGATTTAAAACCTATAATTTTAGATTTAGCACCAAAGCTTGGTGATATTTTGGTTCCAGAACTAATTAAAGAAATGGGTTCTCCAGAAAAAATTTTAGCTTATGGAAAAGCTGGAGTCGTTGGACTTTCTGGAGAAATTGAACATGCCTCAGCTTTTATTCATACTTTAAGATTTGGAAATAAATTTAGAGATGCTGTTGGTGGAACTTCTTATTTAAGTTTTACAAATACAAGAGGACCAGCAGGATGCAAAATATCTATTCCTATGATGCATAAAAAAGATGCTGGTCTGAGACCATATTATCTAACTCATGAATTTACTATTCACGATGCTCCCTGCGAAGACGAAATTGTTATAGCTATTGGCGGAGCTTCTAGTGGAAGAGCACACGCAAGAACAGGTGATAGATATCAAGATATGAAAGAGATGGGAATAAAAAATTATAAATAATATCTATGCCTAAAACTTCTGAAAAATATAAAACTAATTATTTTTTTAAAAAAGAAAACGAGACGGATCCAATTGTATTTATTCATGGAGTTGGGTTAACAAAAGAGATATGGGCTCCTCAAATTGAGTTTTTTAAGGATAACAATATTCTTATATATGATTTAATTGGACATGGAAAAACATCTTTAGAGAAAAAACAATTAAATTTTGAAGATTTCGTAAAACAATTGCTTAATTTAATTAATGAGCTAGATATTAAGAAGATTCATTTAATTGGTTTTTCCTTGGGAGCTCTTATAGCCAGACATTTTGCTGCTCAGCATGGCGATAGATTGGCTTCTTTAATTCTTCATGGTTCAATTTACAAAAGATCCAAAGAACAAAAGAGAGTGGTGGAAAATAGATACGAGTTAATAAAAACTGATAGACCAGTTTCAAAAGATAGAGCTTTGAGAAGATGGTTTACGGAAGATTTTATCAAAAACAATAAAGATGTTTATAATAAAATATATTCAATACTTGATGAAAATAGCCTAGATAACTTGCTAAAAGCATATAAATTGTTTGTTTATTATGAAGATGATGATCAAATGCTCAGCCAAATCAAAACAAATACACTTGTAACTACTGGACAACATGACGTAGCATCAACAACAGATATGTCAATAAATTTGACTGAAAATATTAAAAACGCAAAATATGAAGTTATAAAAAATGGTAAACATCTGTGCAGTATAGAATGTGCAGATGATTTTAATAAAACTGTAGAATCATTTATAGATAAAAATTATGACGAAGCTTAAAGAATATAAAATGTTTATTGATGGTTCTTGGGTGGAATCAGAAAGTAAAAAAACATTTGAAACTTTAAACCCAGAAAACAACGAGCCTTGGGCAAAAGTTCCTGAGGCTAACGCAAAAGACGTGGACAAAGCTGTCAAGGCAGCTCAAAAAGCTTTTGAAGGTGAATGGCCAAAATTATTTCCACGTGAAAGAGGTAAATTTTTAAGAAAAATAGGAAACCAGTTAAGAGAAAATGCGGAGCTCTTAGGAAAAATTGAAACAACTGATACGGGAAAGCTATTTAAGGAAACAAATAAACAAGCAAATTATATTGCAGAATATTATGATTACTATGCGGGGTTGGCAGATAAAATTGAAGGTACTGTTTTACCAATTGATAAACCAAACATTCAAGTAATTACTACAAGAATACCTATTGGAGTAATTGCTGCTATTGTTCCTTGGAATTCTCAAATGTTATTAACCGCAACTAAACTTGCTCCAGCTCTTGCAATGGGAAATACGGTTGTAATTAAATCATCAGAGTTAGCGCCTGCAGTAATGTTTGAATTTGCAAAATTAATTGAAAAAACAGGTATACCAAAAGGAGTTGTAAATATCATTACTGGTTTTGGTGACCCCTGCGGAAAAGCTTTAACAACTCATAATCTTGTTGAAAAAATTGCATTTACAGGTGGACCAGAAACTGCGAGACATATTATAAAAAATTCTTCAGAAAATTTATCTGAGGTTAGTTTAGAGCTTGGAGGAAAAAGTCCTGTTGCAGTTTTTGAAGATGCAGATCAAGATAATGCAATTAATGGTATAACGGCTGGAATTTTTGGTGCTAGTGGTCAAAGCTGCATTGCAGGTTCTAGATTATATATCCAAAAAGGTATTTATAATGAATTTTTAGATAAGCTAGCAAAGCGTGCTGAAAAAATTAAAATTGGTGCGCCAATGGATCCTGATACTGAAATGGGGCCATTAAGTAATTTTAACCAATTAGAAATTATTGAAAAAAACATTAAACTTACTGTTAATCAAGGTGGTAAAATAAAATGTGGTGGTAAAAGACATTCCTTTTCAAATAAAGGTTATTACTTTCCAGCAACAATTATTGAATGTGAAAATCACAATCTGCCCACTGCTGAAAATGAATTATTTGGTCCTGTTTTATCAGTAATGAAGTTTGATACCGAAGAAGAAATTATAAAAAAAATGAATGATAATCAGTATGGATTATCTTCTGGTATTTATACAAAAGATTTGGCAAGAGGATTGAGAGTTTCAAAAGCAATAAGAGCTGGAATTACTTTTGTGAATACTTATAGATTAATTTCTCCTTCTGCTCCTTTTGGAGGTATAAAAGATAGCGGTTATGGTAAGGAAGCAGGGATAGAGTCTATAAAAGATTATACCAGGGTTAAAACAACTTGGTTTTACACATCAGATAAACCAACACTTGATCCATTTTCAATGAGATAAGTTTTTCTACTAAACATCTATTATTTTCAAGAAATTCCAACATTAATTATTAGTTTAGAGGCAATTATGGTCATAAGTTCAGTGTTTATGCTCCAAAAAATAAGATAATTTAATCATTGAAAATTTAAGCCAATAGTCTTTAATTTCATTTATAAAAATTGTTAACAATTAATAATAAAGAGGGGAAAATATGAAAAAACTATTCATTGCTGTTTTTATGTTTGTATCAATTTTAACTACAAACACATTTGCAGAAGTAAAGATGGGTATCATTCTTGGCTTTACTGGTCCTATTGAATCTCTAACACCTGCTATGGCTGCATCAGCAGAGCTTGCTTTTAAAGAAGCTTCTGATTCAGGCAAACTATTAGGTGGAGAAACAATAACTCCAGTTAGAGCTGACTCAACTTGTGTGGACTCTGCAGCAGCTACTACAGCAGCTGAGGGTTTAATATCTGACGGTGTTGCAGCTATAATGGGTGCAGATTGTTCAGGTGTAACTGGTGCGATTGCATCAAACGTAGCTGTGCCAAATGGTGTAGTAATGATTTCACCATCAGCAACTTCACCTGGATTAACTACGTTAGATGATAAAGGATTGTTCTTTAGAACAGCTCCATCAGATGCAAGAGGTGGTCAAATTCTTGCTGACATTACAAAAGACAGAGGAGTTAAAAGTGTGGCAATTACTTATACTAATAATGACTATGGAAAAGGTTTGGCTGATGTTTATGAAGCTGCAGTTAAAGCTCATGGTATTAGTGTAACAACAGTTGCAGCCCACGAAGACGGTAAAGCAGATTACAGCGCTGAAGTTTCTGTACTTGCTGCAGCCGGTGGAGATGCAGTTGCAGTAATTGGTTACTTAGACCAAGGTGGTAAAGGTATCATTCAAGGATCAATTGACTCTGGTGCTTTTGACACATTTATTTTATCTGATGGTATGATTGGACAAACACTTGTAGATGCTTTTGGAAAAGGACTAAGTAAATCTTTTGGTTCTTTACCAGGCTCAACAGGTAAAGGTGCAGGAGTATTTACAAAAGTTGCTAGTGCAGCTGGTATTGATTCTTCTGGTCCTTACACTGGTGAATCTTACGATGCAGCAGCATTACTCATACTTGCTATGCAAGCAGGTGGATCAGCTGACAGAGGTTCAATTGCTAAAAATGTAATGGCTGTAGCTAACGGCCCAGGAAAGAAAATTTATCCTGGTCAGTTAGGCAAAGCTTTAGATCTTTTAGCAAAAGGAAAAGCAGTTGACTACGAAGGTGCTACTGGTGTTACTTTTACTGACGTTGGAGAAGCTTTTGGCTCTTTCTTAGAGAAGGAAGTTAAAGGTGGTAAATTTAAGACTAAAAAACAAAGATAATTTCTAAAAATAGTTAATAAAAAACCCCAGAATTGATTTTCTGGGGTTTTTTTTACATTTAAATCCCAAATTTGGCTAAAATATCAATAATTAAACTTCCATTTAATATTACTATTTATTAGGGTATGCTTATAAAATAATTTATGGCTAAAGCGCGTAGAAAAAAGTCAGCAAGATCCTCGAGTGGCAGTAATAAAAAACTTCCGCTAAATCAATCTATACCGCTAGGTATTCAACATGTGCTGGCAATGTTTGCGGGAAATATTACTGTACCAATTATTATAGCAGGTATTTTTGGTCAAACCCCTGAACAAAAGATTTTTTTAATTCAAATGGCTTTATTTGTTGCGGGCGTAGCAACAATCATTCAAACTGTGGGTATCGGAAAAGTTGGCTCGAGACTTCCAATAATTCAAGGAACAAGTTTTGCTTTCATTCCAGTAATGGCACCTTTTGCAAAAGTTG
>CAJVZX010000047.1 GCA_913020625.1 uncultured Pelagibacterales bacterium | reverse complement strand
ATGCAAGAAGAACTATTGATAATTTGTTAACAATGGGGATTGTACCAATTGTTAATGAAAACGATACTACGGCTACAACTGAAATAAAATATGGAGACAATGATAGATTAGCAGCAAGGGTGTCACAAATAATTAGTGCTGACTGTTTAATTTTATTATCTGATGTTGATGGTCTTTACACTGATAATCCAAAAAAAAATAAAGAAACAAAATTAATCAAAACTGTTAAAGAAATAGATGAAAATATAAAAAAATGTGCAACTAGAGCAGAAAATCTTTACGGCTCAGGAGGTATGAAAACAAAAATTGAGGCTGCAAAAATTTGTCAATTGTCAGGATGTTATATGGTGATAGCAAATGGAAATTATAAAAATCCAATAAAAAAAATGCTTAAAAGTCAAAAATGTACTTGGTTTTTACCAAGAGTTTCAAAGCTTGACGCCAGAAAACAATGGATAATTGGATCAGTTGCTCCTAAAGGCGAAGTAATCATTGACCAGGGAGCAATAAGAGCAATAAACAATGGGAAAAGTTTGTTACCAGCAGGAGTTAACAAAATTAATGGTAGTTTTGAGAAAGGTGATCATATTCTAGTGAAAGATCAAAACGATGTAGAATGCGCTCGAGGGTTAACATCATTTTCTTCTACAGAAATTGAAAAAATAAAAGGTTCGCATACTAGCAAAATAAAAAATATATTAGGATATTCTAGTAGGGAAGAAATTATTCATAAAGACGATCTAGTGAAAGTATAAAATGTCTAAAAATTTATACATGAAAAAAATAGGTGAGAAAGCAAAACTTGCTTCTTTAAATTTATCTAATCTAAATGTTAATAAGAGAAATTCTGTTTTAAAACAATTTAGTCAATATTTAAAAGCCAACGAAAAATCAATTTTAAGTGCAAATAAAAAAGATATAGCTAATGCAAAATTTAAAAAAATTAAAGATAGTATGATTGATAGACTTAAATTAAATAGTAAAAAAATTTCACAAATTAGAAATTCGATTGAAAAAATAGCAAAATTTAAAGATCCTGTAGGAAAAACTTTATCTTCTTGGAAAAGACCAAATGGTTTAATCATAAAAAGAATGTCAATACCAATTGGTGTGATAGGTATAATTTATGAAAGTAGACCAAATGTTACTTCAGATGTTTCCGCTCTATGTTTTAAAAGTGGAAATGCAGTAATTTTACGTGGTGGATCAGAAGCATTTCATTCTAATAAAATTTTATCTAAAATATTTAAGAGAGCTCTTAAAAAGAAAAAATGTGATGAAAATTGTGTTCAGTTTGTTGAACGCAGAGGTAGAAATCATGTTGATTATCTATTATCCGGTATGAAAAATCATGTAGATTTAATCATACCTAGAGGAGGTAAAAGCTTGGTTAAAAAAGTTTTAAAAAAATCTGTAGTTTCAATTATTGGACATTATGAAGGCTTATGTCATGTCTTTGTAGATCGAGAGGCAGATTTAAACATGGCAGTGGAAGTTGTAAAAAATTCAAAAATGAGAAATGTTAGTATTTGTGGGGCCACTGAAACTTTGTTGATAGATAAAAAGTGTCTAAAAACCCATTGTAAACCCATATTAGATCAACTAAGCAAACTAGGATGCAAAATCATAGGAGATGAAACGATAAAAAAATTTATTTCTGGAAAAATGAAAATTGCAACAAAAAAAGACTGGGAAACAGAATATCTTTCTCCAACAATTTCTGTAAAAAGTGTAAATGGAGTAGTAGAGGCTATAGATCATATAAATCGATACGGCTCTTCGCACACGGACTCCATAGTAACAAAAAATAAAAAAACTGCTAAAAAATTTCTATCAAACATTAATAGTTCTATAGCTATTCATAATGCTTCAACACAATTTGCTGATGGAGGAGAATTTGGTTTTGGAGCTGAGGTTGGTATATCAACAAATAAACTTCATCCTCGTGGTCCTATTGGTCTTGATCAACTTACTACATACAAGTACATCTTGGAAGGAAAGGGGCAAATAAGAAAATAAATTTTGTTAAATTATTTAAAAAGAAAAAAAATTAAAATAGGGATATTAGGTGGATCTTTTGATCCAGCACATATTGGTCATGTAAAAATATCAACGGAAGCAAAAAAAAAGTATAAATTAAAATATATTTTATGGTTAATAACTAAAAAAAATCCATTTAAAAAAAAATATAAATATTCAATTAAGGAAAGAATTAAATTTTCAAAAATAATAATTAATAATAAAAAATTTATAAAAATTCAATTTTTAGAAAAAAAAATAAAATCAAATAAAACTATTGATTTGATTAAATTTGTTAAAAAAATTAATTCTTCTACTAAAATTTATTTTATTATGGGTGCTGATAATCTAATAAATTTTCATAAGTGGAAAAGATGGAAAGAAATATTAACCCTATGTAAAATTTTAGTTTTCGATAGACAGGGTTATAAATCTAAATCATTAAAATCTAAAGCCGCAAGATATATGAACAAAAATAATTGGGAATTTGTAAAATCTAATAAGATAAATATTTCCTCTTCCCAAATCAGAAAAATTTGATATTCTAAATTAATCTTTAATGAATAATATTCTAAGAATAAAAAAAATCATTGAAAAAACATTAGACGATAATAAAGCAGTAGATATTATTTCTATTGATTTAAAAAATAAGACATCTGTGGCTGATTATATGATTATAGCAAGCGGAACTTCTTCGAGACATATGCAATTCTTATCGGAAATTATTCTTGAAAAATTTAAATCTGAAGGAATATTTAATTCGCGTATTGAAGGTAAAGAAAGTGAAGATTGGAAGTTGGTAGATGGTATGGATTTGATTGTACATATTTTTAATCCTGAAAAAAGAAAATTTTATGATTTAGAAAAAATGTGGTCTGAATTTTTACCAAAAGAGAGATTAATGATATGAAAAAAAAATATCAGCTAATTTTCTTTGTATTTTATTTTATTTTTTACACTAACATTTCCTTTGCAGAAAAAACTGATGATCTTTATAAAAAAATAGATTTATTTAGTGAAGTATTAGAAAAAATCGGCGATGATTATGTTGATAAAATAAATCAAGCTGATGTAATGGATGATGCAATTAATGGAATGTTGCAATCTTTAGATCCTTATTCTGCATATATGACTCCTGAGATGTTTAGTGAAATGCAAACTGAAACTAGTGGTGAGTTTGGCGGGCTAGGAATAGAAGTTGGAATGGAGCACGGAGTTGTAAAAGTAATTTCACCAATAGATAATACTCCTGCGTCAAGAGCTGGTGTTAAAGCTGGAGATTATATTATTAAAATTAATGATACCCAAGTGCAAGGAAAAACATTATTTCAAGCAGTAGACTTAATGAGAGGACCTGTAGGTTCTGCTATTGAAATCACAATAAGAAGAAAAGGTGTAAAAAAATCAATTGTATTTAATATAATAAGAGAAATTATACAAATTGAATCAGTTAGTGCAGAACTAATAGATAAAAATATTGGTTACCTTAGACTGTCTTCATTTAATGAAAATAGTAGTAGCCAACTAAAAAAAAAAATTAAGGAAATAAGAAAACAAGGATCAGTAAAAGGATATATTATCGATTTAAGAAATAATCCTGGAGGATTATTATCTCAAGCAATAAAAATTTCAGATTTTTTTTTAAATGACGGTGAAATAGTATCTACAAGAGGTAGAAAGAATTTTGATAATAGAAAATGGTTTGCAAAAAAAGGTGATCTAACAAATGGAAAACCAATAATTGTATTAACTAACTATGGATCAGCATCAGCATCTGAAATTGTTGCTGGAGCATTAAAAGATCATAAAAGAGCAATCATAATTGGAGAAAATAGCTATGGAAAAGGTTCTGTACAATCAATAATTCCACTAAAAAATGAAGGCGCAATTAGATTAACTATTTCGAAATATTATTTACCCTCTGGTAAATCAATTTCTGATGTTGGTGTAGAACCTGATATTACAGTAGAAGAGTCTGGTGATAGTTTTGCAATAAATACTGATACAGATAATCAACGTAATTTTGCCATTAAACTACTTAACGGCTAATGATATTAATAAAAAAAAAATTACCCTTAAGAATTGGGGTTGGTATTGTTTTACTTAATACTGAAAATAAAATATTTGTAGGAAAAAGAATAGATAATCCAAAAAATTTTTGGCAAATGCCTCAGGGTGGCGTTGGTCATAACGAAGATTATTACAAAGCAGCACTTAGAGAGTTAGAAGAAGAAACAAACGTTAAAAGTGTTAAGTTAATTAAAGAAATTAATGACTGGTATACATATGAATTGCCTGATTATTTATTAGGTAAAGTTTGGAAAGGAAAATATAGAGGTCAAAAACAAAAATGGTTTGTTATGCGATTTCTCGGCAAAGAAAATGAGATAAAATTAAATACTAAACATGCTGAATTTTTAGAATGGAAGTGGATAAGACCAAATAAATTGACAAGTGTTGTTGTAAAATTTAAGCTTAACGTTTATGAACAAATTTCAAAAAAAATAGAAGAAATATTGAATTAGTTTAATGAAAGAGATCTTAGAGTATCTAGTTTTTGATTAATTAAATATCTAGTACCATCTTCAATATTTTCATTATTAAGTTCCTTTTCACTATCACGTATCATTTTATTTATTTCTAGCTTTTCTAAATTTTTTATATCTGAAATTTTACTTGTTAAAACTGTTAAACAATTATCATTAAATTCAATTATTCCATCTTCAATATAAAAATTATCTGCTTTATTATCAGAATTGTATACTTTTATAATTCCAGGTTTTAAAAATGATATAATTGATATATGGTCTTTAAGTACCCCCATCTCTCCTTCATAAGCTGGGAGCACTACTTCTTTAACATTTTCTTTAGAAAAAAATATTTTTTCAGGACTGATTATTTCTATTTTAAAACTCATCTTAATTACGCTGCAGCTTCTTTAGCCATTTTTTCTGCTTTTTGTACAGCTTCTTCTATTGTTCCCACCATATAGAAAGCTGATTCGGGTAAATGGTCATATTCACCCTTACAAATGGCATCAAAACCTTTAATTGTTGACTCTAAGTCAACAAGTTTACCTGATGACCCTGTAAATACTTCTGCAACAAAAAATGGTTGTGATAAAAATCTTTGTATTTTTCTAGCTCTTGTAACAACTAGTTTATCCTCTTCGGAAAGTTCATCCATCCCTAAAATTGCAATAATATCTTGAAGTGATTTATATGTTTGAAGTATTTTTTGTACTTCTCTTGCCACTCTATAATGTTCTTCTCCAACTATTCT
>CAJVZX010000046.1 GCA_913020625.1 uncultured Pelagibacterales bacterium | reverse complement strand
CTCAACATATTCAAGGAAACAATGTTACCAATAGATTTAGACATCTTTTCTTTACCAAAAGTAACAAAACCATTATGTAACCAATAATTTGCAAAACTATTTGTATTGTTAGCACATCGTGATTGTGCAATTTCGTTTTCATGGTGAGGGAAAACAAGATCAAGGCCACCTCCGTGAATGTCAAATTTCTTACCTAAAAATTTTTCACTCATAACAGAACATTCTAAATGCCAGCCAGGCCGTCCCCTGCCCCATGGAGAATCCCAACCGGGATCATCTATATCAGAAGGTTTCCAAAGAACAAAATCAAGTGGATCTTTTTTATATTTAGAAACTTCAACTCTTGAACCAGCAACTAACTGTTCTGAATTTTTATTTGACAATTTTCCATATTCTTTAAAAGAAGAAACAGAAAAATAAACATGTTTTTCATTTTCGTATGCATGTTTATTTTTTATTAAATTCTTAACCATACTTATCATTTCATTAATATGATCAGTTGCTTTAGGCTCAAAATTTGGTTCTAAACAATTTAAATATTTACAATCCTTGTAAAAGCTAGTTGTAATAATTTTAGTCAGTTCTTTAATGCTTTTATTATTCTGTTTTGACGCCTCGATAATTTTATCATCTATATCAGTAATATTTCTAACATAAGTAATTTTATTTTTACCGTAGATTTTTTTTAAAAGTCTAAACAAAACATCAAAAACCACTAATGGTCTTGCGTTACCAATATGAGGAAAATCATAAACTGTAGGACCGCAAACATACATGCCAACTTTATTACTATCTATTGGCACAAATTTTTCTTTTTTATTGGATAATGTATTAAAGAGATTTAAATTTTTAGTCATTTTTCATTTTGCAAACCGGAATTGGTTTCATTTTATGCAAATTCCTTTTTCTTATTTCTAAATATTTTTTGTGTCCTTTATTATTGGGATCCTTCATAGCTTCCTCTAATTCTTTATAGGACATTCCCAACTGACCAACATCGGTTCTTCCATCATCCCATAATCCGTCAGTAGGTTGAGCTTTTATAATTTCCTCTAATATTCCTAATTCTTTTCCCATATCCCAGACTTGAGATTTAGTACAATCTGCTATTGGCGAAATATCAACGCCACCATCTCCATATTTAGTATAAAAACCAACACCAAAATCTTCTACTTTGTTACCTGTTCCAACAACTAAACCATTGTTAAAATTTGCTGCTTGATAAAGCGTTGCCATTCTTAATCGAGCTCTAGAATTAGCTAAACCATGTTTATTATTAAATTGGTTTAATGAATTTTTAAAAGATTCAAAAACATCATCCAAATCAATTAAATAACCTTTTACATTTTTAAATTTATTTTCAAGCCATTTTTGATGTTCTAAACTTAGATCATGTTGTTCTTTTATTTGTTTTATTGGCATAGAAAGAACAATAGTTTTTTTTCCCGTAAGAGCACAAATGGTACTTGTAACTGACGAATCTATTCCTCCTGAAATACCTACAACTAAAGAGTCGGGTTCTTTAGACATTGATTTACAATATTCATTAATCCAATTTTTAATATAATCAATTCTTTCTGATGTTTGCATAAATATTAATATCCTATTCTTAAAATAGATCTTAATAATTAAAATTCAATTATTAAGATACTGCTTGAATAATACTCTTTGAATATTGTGAATTTTTCTTTATTTCGTCAGAAATTAAGAACGCTAATTCTAAAGCTTGGTTTGCGTTAAGTCTAGGATCGCAGTGAGTATGATATCTATTTGATAAATCTTTCTCTGATATTCTTTGAGCACCGCCAGTACATTCGGTAACATTTTGTCCAGTCATTTCTATGTGAAGCCCACCAGCATAACTACCTTCGGCTTTGTGAACTCCAAATACTCTTTTAACTTCTTTTACTACATTATTAAAAGGTCTAGTTTTAAAACCAGTTGCAGACTTGATTGTATTGCCGTGCATTGGATCACAAGACCAGACCACATTGAAACCTTCTCTTTTAACCGATCTAATTAATTTTGGTAAATGTTTTTCAACATTATCTGCTCCAAATCTTGATATAAGAGTTATTCTTCCTGACTCATTTTTAGGATTTAAAATATTACAAAGTTTAACTAATTCAGAGTCCTTCAAAGTTGGTCCACATTTAATACCAATTGGATTTTCAATTCCTCTACAAAATTCCACATGTCCTCCATCTGGCTGTCTTGTTCTGTCTCCAATCCAAACAAAATGCGCCGATGTATCATGATATGTTCCAGAAGTTGAATCTATTCTTGTCATTGATTGTTCAAAAGGCAAAAGTAAAGCTTCATGAGAAGTATAAAAATTTACTGTCCTCAATCTTCTATTGTGGTCTGGATGCAAACCACACGCTTCTATAAAAGATAATGCGTCACTTATTTTATTATCAATTTCTTTAAATTTTTTCCCTTCAGGACTTTTTTTTATAAATCCTAAATTCCATAAATGAATTTTTTTTAAATCAGCAAACCCACCTTGGGATAGTGCTCTTAGTAAGTTTAATGTGGAAGCGGCTTGCGAATACGCTTTGAATAATCTTTTTGCATCCGGTTTTCTTGCTGCTTTACTAAATTCAATTCCATTTATGTTGTCACCTAAATATGCTGGAAGTTCTTTCCCATCTTTGACCTCAACTGGCAAACTTCTAGGTTTTGAAAATTGTCCAGCTATTCTTCCTACTTTAATCACTGGCAAAGATGCAGAAAAAGTTAGAACAAGAGCCATTTGTAAAATAACTTTAAAAGTATCTCTAATGTTATCAGGATGAAATTCTGCAAAGCTCTCAGCACAGTCACCACCTTGCAAAAGAAAAGCTTTTCCTTCCACAACTTGGGCAAGTGATTTTTTTAAAGCTCTTGTCTCACCAGCAAAAACTAAAGGTGGAAACGAACTTACTTTTTTTAAAACCATAGCAAGTTCTTTTTCATCCTCATATTTGGGGATGTGTTTAACTGGATAATTTCTCCAACTGTTTAATGTCCATTTTTTCATATTCAACTCAAGGTATATATAATCTATACAGACTGAAAAACCAAGGTAGAATATATTAGATAAAAGAGTCTTTTTTATTCCACCGTTACTGATTTAGCCAAATTTCTGGGCTTGTCGATATCTAAATTTTTTAATGATGCTACATGATAAGCTAATAGTTGTAACGGTATAGTCATAAGAAATGGTGTTAAATAATCGTCTGTCTTTGATATCTCTAATGTAAATCTTATGTTTTCACTTATTATATTTTTACTTTCATTTGTTATCAGAAATACTTTACCACCTCTTGCTATAACTTCCTGCATATTTGAAATTGTTTTTTCAAAATATTTATCTTTTGGAGCTAAAACTACAACAGGCAAACCTTCTTCAATTAAAGCTAGAGGACCATGTTTCATTTCTCCAGCAGGATAGCCTTCTGCATGTAAGTAAGATAATTCCTTAAGTTTTAACGCACCTTCTAAAGCTATAGGAAAAGATGAACCACGACCTAAAAAAATTGTCCCTTTTGCCTCTAAAAAATCTTTTGCAATAACTTGAATTTTATCCTCACATTCCAGTGTTTTTTTTATTAAATCAGGAAGTGTTTTAAGTTCAGTAATTTTTTTAATATAATCTAATTTTGAAATTTCCTTTCTAGCTTCAGAAATTTTTAAAGATAAAATATAAAGTACTAACATTTGCCCAATAAAAGCTTTGGTAGAAGCTACACCTATTTCTGGACCAGCATGAATAGGTAAAACAAAATCTGAAGTTCTCGCTATAGAACTTTCAACTACATTTATAATAGAACAAGTTATTACATTATTTTTTTTACATAAATCAAGAGCCGCAAATGTATCTGCAGTTTCTCCAGATTGAGATACAAAAACGTATAAATTTTTTTTATTAAATTGAAGTTTTCTGTATCTAAATTCTGAAGCTACATCGATTTCAATTGGAATGGTTGTCAGTTCCTCAAACCAATACTTTGACGTAAGACATGCGTGATATGCGGTACCACAACCAATTAAAATTATTTTTTCAATTTCCTGAGGTTTAATTGGAAAATTATATAAATTTATATCTCCTCTCAATTGATCTATATATTCCTTAATACAAGTTTTTGCAGTAATATTTTGTTCATAAATTTCTTTAGACATAAAGTCTTTATAGTCTCCCTTTTCAGCAATATGTTTGTCATCAGAAAGTGTTAAAACTTCTTTATTTATCTTAATATTTGTTGAGTTATAAAATTCAACCTTGTTATTTGTTAAAACACATATGTCTCCATCATCTAAATATGTAATTTTATTTGTCATTGATTTAAGTGCGTAAGAATCTGATCCAAGGTAATTTTCTTCATGACCATACCCAACCGCCAAAGGACTTCCTCTTCTAGCTCCTACTACAATATTATTATATTTTTTAAAAATAATCCCTAAAGCAAAACTGCCATGAAGTTTTTCTAGGGTTTTATTTATTGTGTTTATTAAATCAAAATTTTTTAAAAAATCTGTAAGCAAAAAAGTTATAACCTCAGTATCTGTTTGAGATTTAAATCTATAACCTTTCTTTTCTAAATCTTTTTTTAATTCGCTAGAATTTTCAATAATACCATTATGAACAACAGAAACTTCCTCGGATGAATGTGGATGTGCATTTACTTGATTGGGGACACCATGTGTTGCCCATCTAACATGACCAATACCTAGAACTCCACTTGAGGGATTTTTAAATAGTATTTTTTCAAGATTATCAACTCTTCCCGTACATTTATTTTCATCTATTTCCCCTTTTGTAATTGTTGCTATTCCTGCTGAATCATAACCTCTGTACTCTAATTTTTTTAATGATTGAATTATATTTGATGTAACAGATTTATTGCTAGCTATACCTATTATTCCACACATTATTTTTTCTTATAATTTTTGATTTCCACTTGATTAGCCCTTGCTAATGCTAAAGATTTATCTTTAACATTCTTGGTCAAAGTTGATCCAGCTCCTACTAAAGCTTTTTTTCCAATTTTAATTGGTGCTATTAAAGCTGTGTTAGAACCTATAAAAGCTCCATCTAAAATTTTAGTTGTATTTTTCTTTTTACCATCATAGTTACAAGTAATTGTTCCTGCACCAATATTTACATCTTTCCCAATTAAAGCATCTCCAATATAAGATAAGTGATTAACTTTTGAATTTTGACCTAATTTACTTTTTTTAACTTCAACAAAATTTCCAATTTTTGAGCCTTTAGATAAAAAAGATCCTGGTCTTATTCTTGAAAAGGGACCAACCTTTACATTTGATTCCAAAGTAGCATTTTCAATATGTGTAAATGGCAAAATTTCAACATTGCTTCCAATTTTTGTTTTTTTTCCAATTACAACATACGGATTAATAATGACATTTTTTCCAAATTTTGTATCTTGAGATAAAAAAACAGTTTCCGGAAATTTTAACGTAACACCTATTTTCATTGCCTGATTGCGCAATTTTTCTTGATTATTTTTTTCTATTATAGCTATTTTTTTTTTACTTATTGATGACATGCGAATTTCTCTTTACATTAATATAAACTTTGAAATAACTCACAAAATATTTCTTTATA
>CAJVZX010000045.1 GCA_913020625.1 uncultured Pelagibacterales bacterium | reverse complement strand
TCATATCTGAATCTTCTGGAACTTTTGCATCTAAAGCTGGCTCCGGTCCAGGAATACATGTTCCATCAGCTTTACCAACGATCACATGTTTTAAAGGATCCCATTCATTCCAACTATTAACAATAATTTTTCCTTTACTCATAAATTAATTTTTTACAATATTATGCTCAGGACCAAACGGAAATTTAGTAATATTTTCTGCTCCATTTTTTTTTATCACCAAAATATCATGTTCTCTATAACCGCCTGCCCCTGGTTTGCCCTCTGGAATCATGATCATTGGTTCCATTGAAATAACCATATTTGGTTTTAGAACAGTGTCTATATCCTCACGAAGTTCTAATCCAGATTCTCTGCCATAAAAATGTGAAAGGACTCCAAATGAATGTCCATATCCAAAAGTTCTATACTGAAGATAACCAAGTTGAGCAAAAAGATCATTTAATTCATGGCAAATTTCTGAACATTTTATGCCAGGTTTAATTAATTCTAATCCTTTTTTGTGAACTTTTACATTGGCTTCCCAAGCTTTTAAAGAGTCATCATTTATTTTATTTAAAAATAATGTTCTCTCTAATGCTGTATAATAACCAGAAATCATAGGAAAAGTATTAAGTGAAAGAATGTCTCCTGAAATTAACTTCCGTGAAGTTTTTGGATTATGCGCTCCATCAGTATTGATGCCTGATTGAAACCATGCCCAAGTATCCATATATTCAGAATCTGGATATGTTTTTGCAATTTCTAATTCCATTTTATTTCTTCCTGCTATTGCAATTTCTAATTCAGTAGCACCTACTTTAATATGTTTAAGCATTTCCTCTGCACCAATATCGGCTATTCTTGCACCATTTTTTATTATTTCTATTTCCTCATCAGATTTAATTGTTCGAAGCTCCATCAAATCTTTAGATACATCGTTAAATTTTGAAAAATTAAATAATGAGGTTAATTTTTCTTTCATTTCTAAAGTAATATGATCATATTCAATGCCAATATTTTTAGGTGTTTTTTCTCTATCAATGATTGAAACTATAGCTTTCAAAAAATTATCTTTTTTCCAATCTGTATAAATTATATTTTCACAAAAAGAATGTCTCCAAGGTTGACCAGAATCAATATTCGCAGAAATTGTTACTATTTTTTTTTCAGTTATTACACAACCATATGGCCTACCAAAAGAACAATAAATAAATCCTGTGTAGTAAGCAATATTGTGCATTGAGGTTAAAATAATCATATTAAGATTATTACTACTCATTACATTTCTTACTTTATCTAGTCTATTTTGATATTCTTTATTTGAAAATGGAAGTTTAGATTTTGTTCCATTTTTTAAAGTAAAAAAATCTGGTCTTTCCATTAGAATTTAATTTAAACCTATAAAACGTCTATTATTTTTAGTTAATAAACTATAATATATTAAGGAAATAAATATTAAAAAACCTCCAATAATAGTATTTGTACTTGGAACTTCATTAATACCAAACAAAGGTAGCCACACCCAAAAAATTCCCCCTATTACCTCTGTTAAGGATAACAAAGTTAACTCAGCTGCTGGAAGATGTTTGGATCCAATTGAATATAAAATCAAACCAATGCAAACTAATGTTCCATGAAGAGAAAATAACATTTCATTTTTACTAGATGAAAATAAACTGCTATTTGACTGAATCATTGTGTAAAACGAGAACAATGCGCAAATCAAACCAGCAAGTGACACAGTAGTAAATTGTGGTGTTTCCTTTCTCCATCGCAAGGATATTGAATAAATTGCAAAACCAAAAGCAGACGCTAAGCCAAATACGAGGCCTGTTATATTGCCAATTTTTTGATCATTCATTGCCATTATATAAATTCCAATTGCAGCGATTACTATTGATATCCATGTGTGAATTGAAATTTTTTCTTTTAAAAAAATAAACCCTAATAAAGCTGTTATAAGAGGCATTGCCGCAAGACAAAGCAAAGTAATAGCAACAGAAGTGTGTGTTATAGACCAAATAAAACTCATCATAGCACTTGCTAAACCAACTGAACCTACTATTCCTGATAAACCAATTCTGAGATAATTTTTTACAAAACGTGTACCTTCATTCAAATACAAGTAAAAATTAAGAATAATAAAAATAATTAAACCTCTTGCAAATAAATATTGCCAAGGGACAAGTGCAGGCTGGTCCGCATATCTAATAACTAGAGGACCAAATGACCAAAATAGTCCTGCAATTAAAACAATGGGTATCGCTATTTTTTCATCTTTAATATCCATATTATTTAATCTATTGGTATAGAAAATTTAAATTAATATTCAATATTTAGTTTGAATTATTGAATACAGCAATAATATTATCCACCTGTAACATTCATATGTCTTGGAACAAATTTCTCATCTTTCTTTCTTTCAATAACAAAATCGTGACCTTTGGGTTTTCTTAATATAGCTTTATAAATAACTTTTTTTAGAAGATCATTATTTTCACTTTCCCTTAATGGTTTCTTCAGATCTTCTTTATCTTCCTGTCCCAGGCACATATACATCTTTCCCGTACAAGTAATCCTAACTCGGTTACATGTTTCACAAAAATTATGTGTAAGGGGTGTGATAAAACCAATTTTTTGATTTGTTTCATGACAATGTACATATTTTGCGGGACCCCCTGTTTTCAAAGGATCGTCAGTAATACTATATCTAGTTTTTATCAAACTTCTTACTTCAGTAAGAGGCATATATTGATCAATTCTTTTTTCACCAATTTCACCCATTGGCATTACTTCAATGAATGTTAGTGCAAATTTATTTTCACCACACCATTTCACTAAATCTAAAATTTCATTGTCATTAATTCCTTTTAAAGCAACTGTGTTGATTTTTATTTTTAATCCAGCATTTTTTGCAGCCATGATTCCTTTAACAACCTTATTGAAATCACTATTTCGTGTAATTTTTTTAAATTTATTTTTATCTAAAGAATCCAGTGAAACATTAATTCTTTTAACTTTGTTATCAAATAAATCTTTTGCATAACGAGCTAGCTGAGATCCATTTGTAGTAAGTGTTAATTCTTCTAATCCCTGCCCTATTTTATTTCCAAGATTGCTAAATAACTGCATTATATTTTTTCGAACTAAAGGTTCACCTCCAGTAATTCTTAGTTTTTTAACACCAAGGTCAATAAAAGTATTGCAAAGTCTGTCTAATTCTTCTAATGATAAAACATCTTTTTTAGGCAAAAATTCCATATCTTCTGACATGCAATAAACACATCTAAAATCACATCTATCTGTAACTGAAACTCTTATGTATGATATTTTTCTTTGAAATGAATCTATTAACATAAATTAATTAAATCACAAAAATTATAGATTAGCTACTAGGAATTAAAGGCATCCACTCAACAAAATCACCTGGTTTAAATTCTTTCTTGCCCTCCGCAAATATGCCCCAACAATTAGCTTTCACAAACGATTTAATTCTATTAGATTGTTGTCCTTGTAATACTTCTAATTCAGTTAATCCTTGGTCATTAATATTCATTGAACATCTGGCAAAGTGTGTAAAAAATTTTTTTTTAGAATATTTGTTAATAAGTTTTGCCTTGAATTTTTTTTCTTTTGGCATTCCTAAACTTTTTCGTATTAATGGATAAATAAAAAAGCGAAAACCAGCTGCACAAGAAATAGGGTTTCCAGGAAGACCGAAAAATAATTTCTCTTTTTGCTTAAATTTAGACAACATAATCGGTCTACCTGGTTTTATTGCCACACCTTTAAAATGCGTTTTAAAACCAAGTTCTTCTATAAGTTTGGGTATAAAATCAAATTTACCTGCTGAAATAGCTCCAGAAGTTACAAATATGTCAATATCAGAGCTGAGAGATTTGTTTAATGCTTTTTTAAGTTTATTTGGTTCATCATCTTTAATAACTCCACCGTCAATAATTTGAAAATGCAAATTTTTTCCAAACGCTGTAAAATAGTGATTGTTTGAATTGCGAACCTTCCAAGATTGAACATTTTTATCTTTATAATCTACTATTTCGTTACCTGTGCTATAAAAAATTATTTTCGGTTTTTTTTTTACTTTCATTTCTTGAATTCCAAGTGTTGTTAGTGCCATTATATGCTTGGGCTGGATTAACTCACCACTTTTTACCACTACATCTTTTAAATTATAATCTTCTCCTGAGAATCTTATATACGAAGATTTTTTTATTTCTTGATCAACTATGATATGCGTAGATTTTTTTTTCGAAGGAAAATATTTTACTTGCTCGACTGGTATAATAGAGTCAAAAGGTTTAGGAACTAATCCTCCGGTCATAATTTCTACTACCGAATTTTTTTCATAATTATCTATTTTGGGATCATCTCCAGCGGCAATAGTTTTTAAAATTTTAAATTTTTTTGTTTTTTTTAAAGACAGATCTTTAGTTTCCTTGGCTATAATAGCAAAACCATCAAATGCAGTATTATTTGAAGTGGGATTTACTGAAGGAGATAATATATCTTCAGCACAAACTCTATTTATTGAGTTTAAAATAGAAATTTTTTCATCTGATAGTTTTAAAAAAACTTTATCAAATAAGTCTAGAGCTTCTTGATATTTAATCATTTTAAAGATTTAAAGCTTTTTTTATTTTTGATGGGACACCATCTGGATTAATCCATAAACCTTTTTTACCTCCAGATTTAATAAGCAATCTTGTATTGGTGATTTTTAAATTCGGTTCAACAATTTTTGAAAGATCATAAATAGCAAGAAGTGCAGAATTAACACCGGATAAAGCTTCCATTTCAACACCTGTTTTGGAATTTGCAGAAACCAAACAGTAAACAATGATTGAATGTTTTTTTTTATCAACTTCTGTATGAAGTGAAATATGATCTAGGGACAATGGATGGCAAAGAGGAATAAGTTCACTTGTTTTTTTAACACCATTAATTCCGGCTACTTCTGCAATTGCTAAAGGATCTCCTTTGGGCATCTTTTTATTTTTAATCATTTGTATTACTTTAGAGCTTAAAATTATTTCACCTACAGCCAAAGCTTTTCGGTGTGTAGTTTCTTTACTACTAACATCTACCATTTTATAACCTGAGGAAGAAAACAGCTCAGTTAAAGAATTTTTTAATTTATTGTTTGTTTTCATTTATTATTTTTATACCTAATTTTTTTGCAAATTTTAAATCCTCTAAAGTATTAATATTAAAAAATGGATCATAATCTTTAAATTTAAATTCCAAATTTTTTATTTTGTTTTTTTCTGTCCAATCCTGAACTTTTCTAACTTTTGAGTTAATTAGATCGTCTCGTAGTTTGTCATAAAGATCTAAAGACCACAAACCAAAAATATTATGTTTACGTCCATGAGAGCTTGCACAAAGTATTAAAGATTCTCCTTTTTTTGACTCTTGAATAAAATTTTCAACAATGCTTTCAGGAAAAAAAGGTGTGTCGCAAGGAAACGTGGCTATCCATGAACAATTTGTTAAATTTTCTTTTGCCCATTTCATTGCTGTAAGTATACCAACTAAAGGACCAAGCTGTCCTTTAATACAGTCTTTTACTGTCGTTAAGTTATTTTTAGAAAAGAATTTATTATCCTGGTTTGTTATTATGATTATTTCTTTTAAATATTTTCTTACTTTATCAATTGTGTGTTCGATAAGTTTTTTATTATTAAGTTCTAGAAAGAGTTTGTCTTTACCCATTCTTCTTGATTGTCCGCCAGCAAGGATGGCCCCGAGTATATTGTGTTCACTCATAAAACAAATTATAAATGTTAAAGAAAACACAATAAAGTTTAAATGATAGATAAAGAAATCATTA
>CAJVZX010000044.1 GCA_913020625.1 uncultured Pelagibacterales bacterium | reverse complement strand
GGATCTAAAATTCTTGAAGTAGAATCCAAAGGATCAACTGCAGGATAAATGCCTAATTCTGCAATTTGTCTAGATAATACTGTAGTTGCATCTAGGTGTGCAAAAGATGTAGCAGGGGCAGGATCAGTTAAATCATCCGCCGGAACATAAATTGCTTGTACCGATGTAATTGAACCTTTATTTGTAGTTGTAATTCTTTCCTGTAAGTTTCCCATATCAGTAGCTAAGGTTGGTTGGTAGCCCACAGCAGATGGGATTCTGCCTAATAATGCTGATACCTCGGAACCAGCCTGGGTAAATCTAAATATATTATCAATAAAAAACAAAACATCTTGTCCTTCTTTGTCTCTAAAATATTCTGCGACTGTTAAACCTGCTAAACCGACTCTTGCACGTGCTCCTGGTGGTTCATTCATCTGTCCATAGACCAATGCGGCTTTCGAACCCTTTCCATCTATTTTAATTACGCCAGACTCGATCATTTCGTGATATAAATCATTTCCTTCTCTCGTTCTTTCTCCAACGCCAGCAAAAACTGAAAAACCACCATGTGCCTTTGCAATATTATTTATTAATTCCATGATAATTACTGTTTTACCTACACCCGCTCCTCCAAAAAGACCTATTTTTCCACCTTTGGCATAAGGGGCTAGTAGATCTACAACCTTTATTCCCGTTACTAATATCTCTGTTTCAGTTGATTGATCTGTAAATTTTGGAGCCGCCCTATGTATAGGCCAACTTTCTTTTGTAGACACTTTTCCTTTTTGATCTATAGGTTCTCCGATAACATTTATTATTCTACCAAGTGTTTCTGGTCCAACTGGGACTTTAATTGGAGAACCAGTATCAGTCACTTTATCTCCTCTCTTAAGTCCCTCAGTACTATCCATTGCAATAGTTCTAACTGTTGTTTCTCCCAAATGTTGAGCAACTTCTAAGACAAGTCTATTTCCAGCATTATCACATTCCAATGCAGTCAAAATTTCTGGTAACTGACCTTCAAAGTGAACATCAACTACGGCTCCTATTACTTGTGTAATTTTTCCAAATTTATTACTCATTATTATAAACTCTCTGCTCCTGATATTATTTCAATAAGTTCCTTAGTAATTGCTGCCTGTCTACTTCTATTATAGGTTACGGTTAATTTATCAACTAAATCTCCAGCATTTCTTGTTGCATTATCCATGGCTGTCATCCTAGATCCTTGTTCACTTGCAGCATTTTCAAGAAGCGCTTTAAAAATTTGAGCAGAAATATTTCTTGGAAGCAAATTATTTAAAATTTCATTTTCTTCCGGTTCAAATTCATAAAATTTATCCGATTTTTTGAATTCTTTTTGGTTTTGATTTTCAATCGGTATAATCTGCTGTTCTTGAGGTATCTGTGAAATAACATTCTTAAATTTGTTATAAAATATTTTACACACATCAAATTGTAATTCGTTAAACAATCTAATTATAACTTTTCCAACGTCTTCTGCTTCTTTATAGGTAATTTTTTTAAATCCTTTAAAATTTATTTTTTCAATTATATATTTTCCATAGATTCTTTTTAACTGGTCGTGTCCTTTAGATCCAACAGTAAAAATTTTTAGTGTTTTGTTTTCTTTTAAAATTTTGTCAAAATAATTTTTTGCTTTTCTACATATGTTTGTGTTAAAACCACCACACAGTCCCCTATCTGCCGTAATAACGACACACAAGTGTATATTATCTTTCCCAGTACCAACTAAAAACTTTGAAGAATTTTCTTTATCTGAAATGGAATTACTTAAATTAAGAATGATATTATTCATTTTTTCTGAAAAAGGCCTTCCTCTCTCAGCACTCTCTTGAGCTCTTCTCAACTTTGCAGCAGCTACCATTTTCATAGCTTTGGTAATTTTTTGAGTTGATTTAACACTTGAAATTCTTTTTTTTAAATCCTTTAAACTTGGCATAAAATTTTAATTATTTTTTTTATTAAATTCTTCAATAAGCGATACTAATTTTTTTTCTGTTTCTTCATCTAATTTTCCTGTGTTATTAATACTTTCAATAATTTCAGGACTCAATGATTTAACTTTTTCATAGATTTTTTTTTCAATATTTTGAATTTCATTTAATTCAATATTATCTAGATAACCTCTAACACCCGAAAAAACTGCAATTACCTGCTGCGCAACGGACATAGGAGAATATTGATTTTGTTTTAAAAGCTCTGTTAATTTTGATCCTCTATTTAATAACCTTTGTGTTGAAGCATCTAAATCTGAACCAAACTGAGCAAATGCCGCCATTTCTCTATACTGTGCCAACTCTAACTTAATTGAACCAGCAACTTTTTTCATAGCCTTTGTTTGTGCTGCAGATCCTACTCGTGAAACTGATAAACCTACATTAACAGCAGGTCTTATACCCTGATTAAATAGTTCTGTTTCTAAAAAAATTTGACCATCGGTTATTGAAATTACATTAGTTGGAATATAAGCGGAAACATCACCCGCTTGTGTTTCAATTATCGGTAATGCTGTTAATGATCCACCGCCATTATCATCATTAAGTTTTGCAGCTCTTTCTAATAATCTACTATGAAGATAAAAAACATCGCCTGGATAAGCTTCTCTTCCTGGTGGTCTTCTTAATAAAAGTGACATTTGCCTGTAAGCTACGGCTTGCTTTGACAAGTCATCATAAATAATTAATGCATGCATACCGTTGTCTCTAAAATATTCACCCATGGTACAACCAGTGTAAGGTGCCAAAAATTGTAGTGGAGCTGGATCAGAAGCCGTTGCTGAAACAATTGTTGTATACTCCATTGCTCCTGCTTCTTCTAATGATTTAACTATTTGAGCAACTGTTGACTGTTTTTGTCCAATGGCTACATAAATACAATATAATTTCTTTTTTTCATCACTTCCTTGGTTAATTTCTTTCTGATTAATAATTGTATCAATTGCCACTGCAGTTTTTCCAGTTTGTCTATCACCAATAATTAATTCTCTTTGACCTCTTCCAATTGGAATCAAACTATCAATTGCTTTCAAGCCAGTTTGTACAGGTTCATTTACTGATTTACGAGGTATAATCCCTGGAGCTTTTACTTCAACTCTGTTTCTTTTTAGTTTTTTATCTAAAGCACCTTTGCCGTCTATAGGATTTCCTAATCCATCAACAACTCTTCCTAATAATTCTTTTCCTACAGGAACATCTACAATTGCACCCGTTCTTTTAACCACATCGCCTTCTTTGATAGCTCTATCATCTCCAAAAATTACAATACCAACATTATCGTTTTCCAAATTTAAAGCCATACCTTTTGAGCCATCAGAAAACTCAACCATTTCTCCAGCCTGAACATTGTCTAATCCATACACTCGCGCTATACCGTCTCCAACTGAAAGAACATGTCCTATTTCTGTTACTTCTGCTTTTTCTCCAAATTTTTTAATTTGTTCTTTTAAAATTTTTGTTACTTCTGATGGATTAATTTGCATTTATGTCTCCATCAATTTTGTTTTTAGTTGTTTTAATTTATTTTTTATAGATGTATCTATCATAACACTTCCAACTTGAATTATTAAACCACCAATCAAACTTGGATCATATTTATAATCTAATTTTATTTTAGTAGTAAAATGATCTGATAATTCCTTTTCTATATTTTCAACTTCAGATATACTTAATTCTTTTGATGAATTTAATTTTGCTGATATTTCGCCTCTATTTTTGGAGCAAACATTCAAAAAACTCTTTAATATTTTTTCTAAAAAGAAAAATCTTCTTTTAAATGCAAGAAAACTTAAAAATTTTGAAAAAATTTTACTAAAATTAAATTTTTCAGCAATAATTTCAATAGATTTAATTTGTTCATTTTTTTCACTTGTTGGGTCTTTTACAAATAATCTAAAATCCATACTCTGTTTAAGCAATTCCAATAAGTTTTTTGATTGATTTTCAATATTCTCAAGATCAGAATATTCATTAGCCAATTCATATAGAGCCAAAGCATACCTGTTTGTTGCTGTTTCTGAAAAAGTATTTTTTGAACTCAAATTATTTCCTTTTGACTAATCATGTATGATAATTGTTAAAACAGGCTTTAACTAACACATCAAAGTTGAGTCTTCAAGAGCGAGATTTGTCAAACTTGTACAAATTTACCCTGTTAATTAAAGCTAATTGGATCTACATCAACTGTAAGTTTTATTCCTGTGCTAAGTTTAATTTTATCCATACATAAATTTAATTGTTTTTGGATAATATTTTTTTTTGGAACTCTTAAAAGAAGTCGGCATCTAAATTTTTTATTAATCCTAAAAATTGGAGCATTTACAGGTCCTAAAATTTCTTGTTTCAAATGTTTCGATAAATATTTTTTTAACTTTAATGCTTCTATTTCTGTTTCATTCTCTTTTTTTCCAGTTACAATAAATGAAATAAATCTATAAAAGGGTGGTAACTTATTTTTTTTTCTTAATTCAATTTCTTTATTTAGAAATATATGCGTATTCTTGTTTGCTATGTTCTTAAACATTTCATCTTTGGGAGTATAAGTTTGAAAATATATAGTTGATTTAATATTTTCTCTCCCTGCTCTTCCAGAAAGTTGATGGTATAATTGGATATTTTTTTCTGCTGATCTTAAATCATATCCATGTGATGAAAAATCTGCATCAATAACTACAATACAGTTTAATTTTGCAAAATGAAAACCTTTTGAAATTAATTGTGTTCCAACCAAAATATCAATTTTCCTATTTTCAATTTTACCAATAATAATTTTTGAATCCTTTTTCTTAAGAGTATCACTTGAAAAAATTGATATTTTTTTTTTAGGAAACTGTATTTTTAATTCTTCTGCAATTCTTTCAACGCCTGGCCCACAAAAAATAAAATCACAGCTGCTATTGTCATTGCATTTTCTATTTAACGAAGATTTAAAACCACAATAATGACATAGTAAAATATTTTTACTTTTATGGTAATTAATATTTACAGAACAGTTTGGACAGAGAAATTTTGAGTGACATTTTTTACAAATTACAAAAGGTGCAAATCCTCTCCTATTTAAAAAAAACAATATTTGATCACCCTGTTCTAAATGAGCTGAAACTTTTTTAATTGTTTCTGATGCAATCCAGCTCTTTTTTGGTATTTTTTTTAAATTTAAATCAATTATTTCAAATTTTGGTAATGAGGCATTTTTATATCTTTTTTTTAAAATTGAAGTCGAATATTTTTTATCTAATATATTATTAAAAGTTTCTACTGAAGGTATAGAAGTGATTAGATTGATTGGAATGTTTTCAAATGAAGCCCTAGATATTGCCATATCTCTGGCATTATACATAACCCCTTCATCTTGTTTATATGAGCTATCATGTTCTTCATCTACAATAATAATTCCTAATTTTTTGAATGGTAAAAAAAGAGAAGATCTTGCTCCTACAACTGCTTTAATTTTATTTTCTACTACACCTCTCCAAATAATTCTTTTATTTTTTTTTGTTACATTAGAGTGCCATATTGCTGGCTCAAAATTAAAAAAATCCAAAAACCTTTTTTGAAATTGAGAAGTTAATCCAATTTCTGGCAACATAATTAATGCTTGATAACCTTTGTCTATCAACTCCTTTATTCTAGAAAAGTAAACTAAAGTTTTGCCTGATCCTGTAACTCCATCAATAACATGAACATTAAAATTTATATTTTTATTACTTATTTCTTCTAAGCATTTTTCTTGCTCTAAATTTAATAAATACTTTTTAGCAACACCTAGCGATTTAAATTGATCAAAGTTTTCGTTTGCTATTTTTTCAACTGCTGTTTTATTAAATAAGACTAATCTTAAACTCAT
>CAJVZX010000043.1 GCA_913020625.1 uncultured Pelagibacterales bacterium | reverse complement strand
TTAATAAAACAGACGATGAAATTATAGAGATTGCTAATCCTATATGGGATAATCTTGTTAAAACATCTAATATTAAGGATTACAGAGGATTTACAAAAGATTTTTCAGTGCAAATGCTCTTTGGTGCAAATGAAGTAGAGTTAGGTAAACAGTGGGCAAACAACAAATTATTGACAAGCTTATCAAAAAAAAAAGTGATTTTTGGTTGCTTGAGGCGAAATCGCTATGTAACAGTTCTTTATAAGCAGACTAGTGACAAAGTTCCAGGAGAATTTTTAGGCCGTTTAGTACTAGGCGTTGAAGATGACAAAGTTAAAGTTTTTGGTGCAACAATCTTTTAAATTTTTATTCTGGAAACACATATATTTATTGACATGATTAATTATTTTAGAGTAATAATTATAAATCAAGTCAATTATGGAAGTTTACTTACCAATTGCAGGAGTTTCAGTTAATATATTTTTAATTCTTATATTAAGTTTTATTGTAGGTCTTTTATCTGGATTATTTGGTGTTGGTGGTGGATTTTTGATGACACCTTTTTTAATTTTTTTAGGTATTCCTCCCACATATGCGGTTGCCAATGAAGCCAACAATATTTTAGCATCTTCAGTCTCTGGTTCTCTAACCCATTGGTTTAAACAAACATTAGATTACAAAATGGGATTAATGATTGTTTCTGGAGGAGTGGTTGGAACTATAATTGGAATTTTTACTTTTACATATTTCATGGAAATTGGAAAAATAAATTTAATTATCTCTTTAGCTTATATGTATGTTTTGGCAATGATTGGTACTTTGATGTTAGTAGAAGGAGTTAAAGAAATAGATAGGGCAAGGAGAAAAATTTTTTTAAAAAAAAAATTACATTCTCATTATTGGATACATGGGTTACCATTTAGAATGAGATTTAAAAAATCTCAAGTATATGAAAGTGCCTTGGCACCGATTATACTGGGCCTGATTGTAGGATTTATTGCATCAATTATGGGAGTGGGTGGTGCTTTTTTACTAGTTCCAGCAATGATTTATATAATTGGCATGCCAACAAAACTAGTGCCTGGAACCTCACTATTTGTAACAATATTTATTACAGCAATTGTAGTAATTCTTCATGCAATTAATTATCAATCTATAGATTTAGTTTTAGTGATAACTCTTATATTTGGTTCAATACTTGGAGTACAGATTGGTTTAAAAATAGGAGAGTATTTAGAAAGTTCAGAATTAAAAACATTATTAGCCATACTTTTATTGCTTGTTGGTATTGCTATTGCTTATGACACTTTTTTTAGAGATCATGATATTTTATTAAATAATAATTCAACTTTGGTTGAAAAAAATCAATTGTATGAAACAATTATAAATCTATCCATTAACCATCCTATTACCTATGGTTTGTTCGCAATTATTCTTGCAGTTGGATTGGGTGTTTTAGCATCTGTCCTTAGAAGATCTATAAGTAATTATAGAAAAAAATTATTATTAAAAGCAGCTAAGTGATTTTTAATTTAATAAAAATAATATATTTAGTTTTATTTTTAATTTTATTTTCCTTAAATATTAATACTCTAAAAGCAGATTCTAAAATGGAAATGGGTTTAGATGTATATAATAATAAAGCAATGTGTGGAGCTTGTCACACATTGTCTGTTGCAGGATCTGCTGGTAAAATTGGTCCTAATCTAGATTATCTTAAACTTCAAATTCCACAAATCATTTTAACAGTAACAAATGGAATTGGTGTAATGCCAGCTTTCGAAGGTATGCTAACATCTGAAGAAATAGAAGCTGTTGCCTATTTTGTCTCGACTAGTTCAAATAAATAATTTTAAGCGCTTCTATAAAGTTTTGTAATAACAAATTCTTTATGACCTAAAGCTTCTGCGCATGTTAATCTTCCATTTGCAACTTTGAGTGTTGTTTCAATTAAAGCATCACCAGCTTGATCTAAATTCATTTCTCTTTTTAAAATTTTTGATACATCTAAATCAATATGTTCGCTCATTAACTTAGCAGTTTTTGGATTAGCAGTTAATTTAATTACAGGCTCAATTGGATTTCCAATGATATTTCCTTGTCCAGTTGGAAATAGATGAATATTAAATCCTCCTGCAGCTTGCAAAGTTACACATTCAGCGGCAGCTGACGATGTATCCATAAAATAAAGACCTGCACCTTTTGTTGGTTCTTCTCCTGGCTCAAGCACATCAATGTATTTTACTTTTTTACCAATTTTTTGTAAATTTCCAAAAGCTTTTTCTTCAATTGTTGTTAAACCTCCAGCAATATTTCCTGCTGTAGGTTGACTTTCTGAAAGATCATCAGTTTTATTATCAAGTATAAAATTATTGTAATTATTCCATGTATCTAAAAATTTTTTCTTCGCTTTTTCATCTTTAGCTCTAGTTGAGCAAACTATTTCTGCACCTGTAATTTCAGACGTTTCACCAAAACACAAATGAACACCAAGCGGTTCAAGTTTGTCCATTAGATTTCCAACTGTTGGATTAGAAGCTAATCCCGAAGTTGTATCCGACTCTCCACATTTTACCGAAATCCATAAATCACTTAGTGGACATTCTTCTCTTTGCTTTTCACTTGCCCATTGAACAAATTCTTGAGTTTTTTTGGAAGCTTTCATTGTTGTTGTGATATCACCAGTACCTTCAATACTAAATCCTTCAACTGGTTTTCCAGTTTTAGCAATTTCGTCAACAACTTTTTTAGTCCATTTAGGCTCAATTCCAACAACGATTACAGCAGCAACATTAGGATTTTTTCCTGTTCCAATTATTGTTCTAAAAAATAATTCTAAATCTTTTCCGAATTGTAATCTTCCGTAAGCATGAGGAATGGCAATTGAACCTTTAATATTATTTGCTATTGCTTCTGCACAAGCGTTAGAAATATCATCTACAGGAAGTATAATTACATAATTTCTTGTACCAGTTCTTCCATTTTCTCTTTTGTAACCCAAAAATGTTTTTGGAATGTTCATTTTCTACCACTTCTTTGTTTTAACATTGTGTACGTGTACGTGGTCACCCTTATTAATTAACTTAACTACTTTGCCAATATCATGACCATACTTTAAAATTGTATCTCCATCACTTAAATTTTTAAGCGCAATTTTATGACCCAAGGGTATTTCTTTAATAGCTTGAATTTTAATAGATTTATTATTCTCCATTATCCAACATTCACATTCTTGGCCATTATTAACCTTATCAACAACAATCACACCTACGTTGTCCTTTTCATCGTGAATAATTATATCTGTTTTGCTCATTGTGATGTAATTTCTTACTAGAAAATTTGCTTGAACTTATATATTAATTTCTAGTTTTTAAAGTAAAATTATACAAAATTTTTTAGAGAGGCAATTATAAACTATGACAAAAATGACCACAGAAGAAGCTTTTGTAAAAGTTCTACAAATGCACGGTATTGAACATTCTTTTGGAATAATTGGTTCAGCTTTTATGCCAATTTCAGATCTATTTCCTAAAGCGGGCATAACATTTTGGGATGTTGCTCATGAGTCAAATGGTGGTTTGATTGCTGATGGTTATACTAGAGCAACAGGAAAAATTGCAATGTGTATTGCTCAAAATGGTCCAGGCATTACTGGTCTAGTTACTCCTATTAAAACCGCTTATTGGAATCACACTCCAATGTTATTAGTGACACCGCAAGCAGCTAACAAAACTATGGGACAAGGTGGTTTCCAAGAAGTTGAACAAATGAATTTATTTAAAGATATGGTTTGTTATCAAGAAGAAGTGAGAGATCCATCCAGAATGGCAGAGGTATTAAATAGAGTAATTGAAAAGTCAATCAGAGGTTCTGCACCAGCACAAATAAATGTACCAAGAGATTATTGGACTCAAGTTATTGATATTGAACTTCCTCAAATTGTTAGATTAGAAAGATCCGCAGGTGGAGCTAATTCAATTAAGAAAGCAGCTGACCTTTTATCTAAAGCAAAATTTCCTGTCATTCTTTCTGGTGCAGGAGTTATTCTTAGTGATGCGATTGAAGATTGTAAAAAACTTGCTGAAAAATTAGATGCACCAGTTTGCAGTGGATACCAACATAATGACAGTTTCCCAGGAAGCCATCCTTTGGCTGTAGGCCCTTTGGGTTATAATGGATCAAAAGCAGCAATGCAATTAATAGCAAAAGCCGATGTAGTTTTAGCTTTGGGTACAAGATTAAATCCGTTTTCAACTTTACCAGGTTATGGAATTGATTACTGGCCAAAAAATGCAAAAATTATTCAAGTAGATATAAATTCTGATAGAATTGGTTTAACCAAAAAAGTTACTGTTGGAATTTGTGGTGATGCAAAGCTGGTTACTCAACAATTAATATCTAAATTGATAACTAATGCAGGAGATAACGATAGACAAAAAAGAAAAGATTTAATTCATCAAACAAAATCTGCATGGTTACAAATGTTATCTAGCCTAGATCATGAAGAGGATGATCCAGGTACAGTTTGGAATAAAGAAGCAAGAGAAAGAGATAAAGATAGGATGTCACCAAGAATAGCTTGGAGAGCAATACAGTTAGGACTTCCTGATAATGTTATAATTTCTAGTGATATTGGAAACAATTGTGCAATTGGAAATGCCTATCCAACTTTTGAAAAGGGAAGAAAATATTTAGCACCAGGTCTGTTTGGCCCATGTGGATATGGTTTTCCATCTATATTGGGTGCAAAAATAGGATGTCCAGACATTCCAGTAGTTGGTTTTGCAGGTGACGGAGCGTTTGGAATTAGTATGAGTGAAATGACATCATGTAATAGAAAAGAGTGGCCAGCGATAACAATGGTAATATTTAGAAATTATCAATGGGGTGCTGAAAAAAGAAATTCAATTCTTTGGTTTGATAATAATTTTGTTGGAACTGAGTTAGATCCAGAATTAAGTTATGCAAAAGTTGCCGAGGGTTGTGGTTTAAAAGGTGTACAGGTAAAAACCCAAGAAGAACTAACCAAAGTATTAAAACAATCATGTGAGGATCAAAAAAAAAAGATAACGACCTTTATTGAAGTTATTCTAAATCAAGAACTAGGAGAACCATTTAGAAGAGATGCAATGAAAAAACCAGTCAAGGTGGCTGGTATTGATAAAAATGACATGCTTCCACAAAAATAAATGGTTAAATAAATTAATTGAACAATAAAAATAAAATTAAAATTTCATCAAATAGAAACTTTGGTTTTGTTTTTTTTGTATTTTTCTTAATACTATCTTTTTGGCCACTAATTAAAGGTGGAGAATTAAGGATATGGACATTAATTATTTCTGTTATTTTTCTTTTATTAGGATCAATAAATTCGCAAATATTAACACCTTTAAACAAAATATGGTTCAAATTTGGTATTTTTCTAGGAAATTTTATTTCTCCAATTGTTATGGGTATAGTTTTTTTTTTAGTAGTTACACCAATAGGTTTTATTATGAGACTTATGGGAAAAAACTTATTAGGATTGAAGAAAGACAATAATAAAAAAAGTTATTGGATAAAAAAAAACAATTATAAAACATCAATGAAGAAACAGTTTTAATTATGAGTTTTTTAAAAGAATTTTGGGAGTTTTTAAAAGTTAGAAAAAAATATTGGCTTTTGCCAATTGTAATTGTTTTAGTTTTATTTGGTGGATTAATAATATTAAGCCAAGGTTCTGCAGTGGCACCTTTTATATATACAATTTTTTAAAATGACCACAATTCTTGGTATATCTGCATTTTATCACGATAGTGCAGCCGCAATCTTAATTGATGGAAAAATTATTTCAGCAGCACAGGAAGAAAGATTTACAAGAAAAAAACATGATTCAAGTTATCCATTCAATGCAATTGAATTTGTTTTAAGATATTCAAAATTAAAATTAAATCAGATTGATTACATTGTTTTTTATGAAAAGCCTTTTTTAAAATTTGAAAGATTATTAGAAACATATGTAGCTTTTGCACCAAAAGGATTTAAATCTTTTTGTAAATCTATGCCAATCTGGTTGAAAGATAAACTTTTTCAAAAAAAATTATTGTTAAATGAATTAAAAAAACATGATGAAAATTTTAATGATGAAAAAAAATTATTTTTTTC
>CAJVZX010000042.1 GCA_913020625.1 uncultured Pelagibacterales bacterium | reverse complement strand
TCATTTAAATAGATAGAATTAGTCTTTTGAAAAAAAGATAAGTATGTAAAAATAAAAATTAATAAACCAAAACCAAATAAAATAATTTGAATTATTTTACTTTTGACCACTATATCCCAGCCCTAAGTATTTGATGGATATGAATCAAGCCAATTACTTTAATCTTATTTTTTGTAATTATTTTACCAACTATTAGTGCCGTAATTCTTTTCTTTTGCATTATTTTTATTGCTTTTGCTGCCAAGATATCTTTTTGAACAACTAAAGGATTTTTGGTCATAATATCTTTTACTTTTAAATTGGACATACTTTTTTTGTGTTTTCTACGTACATCACCATCACTTAAGAAACCTGATAAAAATTTCTTTTTATTTAACATAACTAAGCTACCTAATTTTTTCTTTGACATTATATTTAATGCAACAGAAAATTTAGTATTTTCCGAAATTAATGGCAAATCATTGTCCTTATACATCAAATCTTCCACAGTAGTTAATTTTTTAAAAAGTGAACCACCAGGATGGATATTTTTGAAATCATATGTGGAAAATTTTTTTTTATAACTAAGAGCAACTGCTAATGAATCTAAAAATGCACAAAACATTGTTGAACTACTAGTTGGTGCCAATGAGCCAATTCCAGCTTCTTTTACCTCAGGAAGAATAATTTTAATATCACTAGCTTTAAGTAATAAGCTATCTGTTTTTGATGCCACTCCAATTAAAGGAATAGAGAACCGATTAGCATATTGAATAATATTTTTTAATTCTTCTGTTTGACCAGAATAACTTAATATTAAAAGTATATCTTTTTTTCCTATGACGCCTAAATCTCCATGAGCAGCATCGCCCACATGTAAAAAGAAAGAAGGCGTTCCAAGACTTGAAAGAGTAGCTGAGCCTTTGGTTGAAATCAAACCCGATTTTCCTATTCCAGCGAGAATTAGTTTTCCCTGAGATTTAGCAATCAAGTCAACTGCTTCAGTAAAAGATTTACCAAAACTTTTTTGTAATTTTTTTAAAGCTTGTATTTCTGTTGAGATAACTTGTTTAGCAATTTTATTAAAATTTAACCTATTCATAAAATCTAGTGTGTAAATATATCTTCAGTATATCCATTTTGATCTAATTTAATTCTTGTTTTTAAAAATTTTACGCAATTATTATACAGTTCTGTTTTTCCTTCACGTACCATCATTTTATTTAAACCATTTTTAATCTCGATTAAATATTTACAATCTGCTGCAGCATATTCTAACTGCTGGTCTGTAATTTCTGTCATTAAGTCTTTGTTCCAATCTGATGATCCATATTTTTTATCTAGTTTTTTTCCAATAAATTCAAATACAAGATCTTTAAGGCCATGATTTTGCGTATATCCTCGAAGGATTTTTGAACTTATTTTTGAACAATAGAAATTTTTTATTTCACATTTAAGAAAATATTCAATAGCATTGAGGTCAAAGCGTGCATAATGAAAAATAAATAGAATATTAATATTTTCAAATAGCTTTACTAAGTTTGGACAGTTATAATTTTGTCTATCAGGCTGAATAATGTACACTACATCACTCGAAGGACTAATTTGTATTAGACTAAGTTTATCAAAGTGAGGTATTTTTAATCCTGTAGCTTCTACATCGCAGCCGATTTCTTTAACCTTTTGTAATTTTTGTAATGTATCAGAATCGATATCACCTTGAAATTTATATATTTTTGTCATAATCAAAAACATATATATAATAATAATGTCAAAAAAATGCAAAATAATCAGAAAATAATCGTTCTTTGGGGTGGTAGTGGTCAAATTGGAAGAAGTTTATTAAGAAGATTAACTGAAAAAGACTATAGGGTTATAATACCAACTCGCTTCCCATATAAAAATCTTCATTTAAAAGTTTTAGGTAATCCAGGCCAGATTGATCTAATAAAAAATCTTGATATGCTTAATGAGAACAAAATAAAAGATATTCTAAAGAATGCAGATATAGTAATAAACCTTTGCGGAATATTATTTGAAAACAAATATCAGAAATTTGATGATATACATTCTAAATTTCCAGCTTTATTATCCTCTTTTTGTGAACGGTTCAATATAAATAAGTTAATACACATTAGTGCCCTTGGTGTTAATAAAAAAAATAAATCAAAATATATGAAATCTAAACTGCAAGGTGAAAAAAATATTTTAAATTTTAAGAAATCAGTTATTTTAAGACCAAGTTTGGTTTTTGGAATAAATGATAATTTTTTTAACAAATTTGCATCCATTGTTCAGTTTTTTCCTGTACTACCAATTTTTGGCGGTGGCTTAACAAAATTTTCTCCAGTATGGGTGGAAGATGTAGCAAGTGCAATTATAGCAGTTTTGGAGAAAGAAAAAATAGAACAAAACATTTTTGAATTAGGAGGACCAGAAACATTTTCTTTTAAAGAACTTATGGAGATTTTATTGAAACAAATTAAAAAGAAAAGATTTCTTCTTTCAATACCTTGGGGCATTGCGAGATATCAAGCAAAATTTTTAGAAATTTTTACAAAAACTATACTTACAGAAGATCAAATTTTATTACTTCAAGATTGTGACAGCGTTGTTACAGGCCATTATCCTGGTTTAAAAGATCTAAATATAAATGGCATGACTGTAGAGACAGTTTTGCCAGATTATATTTTTAGATTTCGTGATTCGGGGCAATTTAATAGAGATTAGTTAAGCAGATTTAATTTTTTTTTCAATGAACTGAGGAACACTATCTTCTTTATTTATAAGATCATCCTTCTTGTCCTTCGGTTTTTGATAGATTATCATCAAATGTAAAGGACAGTAGCTGAACTTGTTTCCCGATTTTCCAATTACTGTTTTTCTTCCACAAAAAGTTGCATTTGGTTGATCAGGATGAACATTGAGTTCCATATATTTACACGTGTCATATGTGAGTTGTTCTAAAGTGAGATTTTTAGCGGGCTCATAGTTTTTATCTATAATTAAAGATTTAAATTTTACCTTTTTTCCTTTAGGTATATTAGTTGGTTTTTTTTTATGAAAATTATTTGAATTATTAATTGTTGATTTTGGTGATAATTTATTCGAAAGATTAAGCCTGTTTGCTTTTCCAATCACAGCATTTCTAGTTACATCTCCAATTATTTGAGCTATTTGATTAGCTGTATTTCCCTTACCCCAAAGCTGTCTGAGCTTATCTATTTTGTCTACTGTCCAAACCATGATATCAACTATATATTGTATATTATTTAATCAAACCTACAATATCAGGTACTTAGACATAAAAATTAGGTAAAATCAACAAAATATTAAACTTTATTAACATTTGGAGTAAAAAAACAATAAATATAATCAACTATGTATGAATTAGAAAATAAATATGTACCGTCTTCAAGACGTTTTGGCTTTGTAAATTGGATTGGAGTTTGGCATTTATATAAAAAAGAAATTTTGAGGTTCTTAACTGTATGGGCACAAACTTTGTTTGCTCCAATGATAACATCAATTTTATTTTTGTTAGTAATTTCATTAGCAATCGGTAATGAAAGAGGAAATGTTCTTGGAGTGTCTTTTATCAATTTTCTTGCACCAGGTTTAATTGCAATGCAAATAATTCAGCAAGCATTTTCTCATTCATCTTCTTCGCTATTAATGGGAAAAATAATGGGAAATATAGTAGATATGATTGCAGCACCTCTTTCACCTGGCGAGGTTACCATATCCATAATCTTCGCCTCAATAACAAGAGCACTTATGATTGCAATAGCATCAATAATTGTGTTTTCATTTTTAATTGATATTGAAATAAATAATATTCTTTATATTATTATTTATATTTTTCTAAGTTCATTTATTTTGGGTGCAGCAGGTTTTATTGCTGGGCTATGGGCTGAAAAATTTGATCATATGGCAACTGTTACAAATTTTTTCATAGTACCATTATCTTTTCTATCTGGAACTTTTTATTCAGTAGATAAGTTACCAAACTTTTTACAATTAATTAGTAAATTTAACCCCTTCTTCTATATGATTGATGGTTTTAGATATGGATTTATCGGAAATTCAGATGGATCAATAACTTTTGGCTTAATATATCTTTCGTTACTTTGTATAATTACTTGGTTTGTATCTTATATTTTATATAAAAAAGGTTATAAAATTAAATCTTAATAATTATGAGCTCAATTCTTGGAACATATGCGAGAAAGAATATTTCTTTTAAGGAGGGAAAGGGAACTTTCCTTTATACAGAAAATGGAGATAAGTACCTTGATTGGGTTGCAGGCATAGCTACCAACATCTTAGGACACTGCCATCCACATGTTATCAAAGCTATTCAAGATCAGTCTAAAAAACTTATTCACGTTTCAAACGCTTTTATTATACAAGAAGCAGAACATTTGGCAAAAAGATTAACAGATAATACTTTTGCAGATAAAGTTTTCTTTTGCAACAGCGGCGCTGAAAGTGTTGAAGGAAGCATAAAAATTGTTAGAAAATATTTCCATAAAATTGGAAAACCAGGAAAAAATAGAATTATTTCATTTTCAGGGGCGTTCCACGGTCGGACACTTAGTGCCTTATTTCTAGCTAACAACAAATCACATACTGAAGGTTTTGGTCCCAAAGTTGAAGGTTTTGACCAAGTTGCTTTTGCAGATCATGAAGGATTAAAAAAAGCTATAAATAAAAATACTGCCGCTATAATCGTTGAGCCAATCCAGGGAGAAGGAGGAATTCGAGCTCTGCCTGACTACTGTTTGAACGGTTTAAGAGAAATTTGTGACAATCATGGAATATTACTTGTTCTTGATTGCGTGCAAACATCCTTTAGAACAGGGTCACTATTGGGATTTGAAAATTCAGGTATTTCTCCGGATATTTGCTGTGTGGCTAAAGGATTTGGAAACGGTTTTCCTATTGGTGCAATTTTGCTAACAAATGAAGTATCAAAAGGAATGTCCCAAGGTTCACATGGCAGCACATTTGGAAATAATTTATTAGCATGTGCCGCTGCTCATGCAGTGCTTGATATTGTTTTAGCAAAAGGTTTTTTTGAAGGGGTAAAAACAAAAGGTAAATATTTTGATAAAGAATTGAAAAAACTAAAAAACAGTTTTCCAAAAATAATAGAAGAAGTAAGAGGAGTTAACTTTATTAGAGGTTTAAAATTAAAAGTAGATAATAATGATTTTATGTCGAAATTAATGAAACATAAGCTGCTTGTTGTTAAAGCTTCAGAAAATTGCATTAGATTATTTCCTAGTTTATTAAGCACAACAGAAGAATTGGATATGGGGCTAGAGATTATCAAAAATGTTTGTGAAGAATACAAAGATTAATGAAACATTTTATCAATATCAAAGATATTTCTGCAAAAGATATAAGATCCATAATTGAAAATTCAAAAAAAAGAAAAAAGAAAAGATCAAATCATAGAAAAGAAACTTTTTTCAAAAACAAATTAATGATAATTTTAATGGAAAAGCCGTCACTTCGTACTAGAATGTCACTATTAAACGCAGCATTCGCTGGAGGTGGTAGGGCAATTACTTTAAGATCGGATGAAATTCATTTGGGCTCAAAAGATGAATCCATAAAAGATACTGCAAAAATTCTAAGTCGTTCAGGAGATTTGTTTGTTTTTCGCACAACAGATCATGATAAAGTTTTGGAATTCAAAAAATATCTTTCAATTCCATTAATCTGCGGATTATCAAACAAGGCGCATGCACTCCAAGTAATCAGTGATGTTCAGTATATAGAAGATACTTTAGGAAAGAATATATCGAAGATAGCAGTAAGTTGGGTTGGAGATGGAAATAATAACGTTATAAATTCACTCATTGAGATTTCAGCAAAGTTAAATTTTAAATTAAATATTGGTTGTCCAAAAAAATATTCACCAAAAGAATCTTTAAATTGGGCAAGAAAAAATGGAGGAAATATAAATATATTTCAAAGTGCACAGGAGGCTGTAGAAAATGCTGATGTTGTGATTACCGATAAATGGATTTCACTTCATGAAGTAAATAAAGCTCAAAAATTAAAAGAGTTAAAAAAATTTCAAGTTAATTCTAAATTAATGTCATTCGCAAAACCTAAAAGTGCAATATTTCTTCATTGTCTGCCAGCTTCAATTGGGAAAGAAGTAACAAAAGAAGTGCTGTATGGTAGTCAGTCTAAAGTGTACAGCCAAGCTGAAAATAGAATTAGTTCTGTAAAAAGCGTTATAGAATATTGTCTTAAGTAATTAAGGTAATTGAAGTGGATT
>CAJVZX010000041.1 GCA_913020625.1 uncultured Pelagibacterales bacterium | reverse complement strand
CTAAAGCACGATAAAGCGCAACACGTTGTTGTTGGCCGCCTGATAATTGTGCGGGAAAACGTGTGCCGAAATCACCAAGTTCAACCATATCAAGTGCCTTATTAACTTTATCTGTAACATCTGATTTAGATAATTTTCTCACTTCTAGGGGAAAGGATAAATTTTCTTGGACTGTCATATGAGGAAATAATGCGTAATTTTGAAAAACCATACCTATTTCTCTTTCATAAGGAGGGATCTTACTAATAGGTTGACCCTCTAAAAAAATTTCTCCATTAGTTGGTGTTTCAAATCCAGCTAACATCATTAAAGTTGTTGTTTTGCCAGAACCTGAAGGACCTAGCATTGTCACAAATTCACTTTTAGCAATGTTTAAGTTAAGATTCCTAACTACTAGAACTTCGCCATCATAACTTTTATCAATCTTATCAAATACTACAAAATCTTTTTCTTGTGATGCCAAAATTCATCCTTTGTTAAATTTATAATCGCAGGTAATGCAAGCCTGCAAACTATGTCAAGTTAAGAATAGATAGTATATCTGAAAAAATCAATTTTAAAAGTGTTCCTTCATAAACTCTAGCCAATTAGATCCGAGAATTTTAAATGCATCATTTTCATTCATCCCACTTTTTACTAAGCCATTAAATATGTTTATTATATCACTCCCTTTTTCAAACCAGGCTGGCTGTTTTGGCCAAGAAGTATCTTTATTAGTTGATTCTCCATAATCTTTTTTCTTTGTCCATTTCCCGTTTCTCATCCACATTACTACTTCATCAGGCCAATTTTTACAAAGATCACTACCAATCCCAACATGGTCAATCCCAATCATACCAACAAGTTGGTGTACCATCATACAAAATTCTTCTAACGTACAATCTCCATGGTTTTTTAAATGAAGAGGATATAAACTTAATCCAATAAATCCATCTTTCTTGGCTAAATTTTTTAAAACTTCTTCATCAATATTTCTTATTGATTTATGAAAAAATTGAGGATTGGCATGAGAGATAGCAACTGGTTTTGATGAAAGGCTAATTGCATCCAAACAAGTTTGTCTGCCCGCATGGCTCAAATCAACTATCATGCCCAAACGATTCATTTCCTCAATAACTGCATGCCCAAATCTACTAACACCAGAATCATTTGGTTCAAAACAACCTCCAGCCAGAGGAGTTTGATTATTATATGTCAATTGCATAAACCGAAGTCCTCTTGAAAAAAATTTTTCTAATAGAAAAATATCGTTTGCTATAGGTGCAGAATTTTGAAAACCAAAAATTATTGCAACTTTGTTATTTTTTTTTGCTTCAATAATATCTCGTGTATTATGAGCATGACATATGATATCTTTATGTTGAATAAAAAGGTCATTCCATTTATCTATTTTTTTAAAAGATTCTTCTGTGTTTTCCCAATATACAAGAGTTGCATGAACAGCCGTTAACCCGCCTCTCCACAAATCTTCAAAAATTTCTCTGTTCCAATTGCAGTATTGCAAACCATCAATAATAATTTGATTTTTAAACTGTTCTTTCATTATGAAACCTTAATTATAGTAATAAATATTTAAACTATTTTATTATATATATATAACCTATTACAATGTTACAAAAACCATCTAAAAAAAATATTTTTCCTTCAGATATGATGTCGCTTGAGAGAATGGGGTGCCGGTATCCATCCAGATTAAGTTTTTCCAGAAGTATGCTTCGTAGGATGGTTAAAGAAAATTGGCACATTGATAGAGTTAGATTTGAACTAGATAAAGATGGCTATGGGTGCGCTATTTACGAAGTTAAAATAACAAAACAGTTATATTCCTTAATATGTTTTTCACAGTATATTGATGAAGGTGAACGAAGTGATAGGGTTATAGCAGAAAAATGGGATACATCTTATGCTCTCCTTATTGGAAAAATATCAACAAAGGATTTTGAGCGATTAAAAACTAATATTCCTTTACAAGAAGCTGGAAGAAACTCTTCCAAAGAATTAGTAATAAGTAGAGCTAATAAAAGTATCAGACTTTTTGAAAAAGTTGTTTGTTCATTGTCAAAAGGCTTACAACCTGAAATTCGAGATATAAATGATGTAGGGTATCTTTTGCGAACTACCGCTGTGTATGGAAGTGGGAAATTTGGTCTTTCAGATTTCATGAGAACAGAAAATGTTACTCATTTTAATCAACCGTTTAGAGCTGAGATGTTAGCTGTATATTTAGTACGTGAATTTAGTGTTCATTTAGTAGAACATATCGCTTTCCATCGTAATCCTAAAAAAGCAGTAAAACTAAAAAAGAATATTAAACAACATTTAGGAATTGGAAATTCTACTGGTTTGGGAATGGCTCCCTTCGTAATTAAACATCCAAAACTTATACATAAATGGATAAATCAATTTGAAAATGCTTTAAAAAAAATTAAACAAATTACATCTATTGAAAATAATAGATTTGAAAAATATTTAATATTGTTACTTAAAGCTCAAACTTATCTCAATGAAGTATTAACGTATGATAAATTACAAAAAGAAAAAAATAAAAAATCCTATAAAGATATAAAAAAAATAATTAAATTTTGTAAAACAATAAAAAATAAATCTCCTGCAAGTTTTAATTGGAACGATATTATTACCTTTGCTAAAATCAATGTTTGTTTTGATGTACAAGAAATAGTGAAAGTTCAAATATTAGAATTATATCCTAATATTACAGATCCACTAGCTGAAGATATGTCTATATCAGATGATTTATTTATAGATTCTGATTCTAAAGTTGATGAACTAAATCAAATGATTAAAAAAAATTACAATTGGGCAATTAACATTAACTTTAATAAAAAAGATAATACTTATCTATTCTGGTATGTCTCAGAGGAAAAATTAGAACCAAGGTTAGGTGAACGATATAACGAACCAGGAGCAAGTTTAGAACAACCTCTTGGGATTGGTAAAATGGTTAATGATTTATATAAGTTTATTAATAATCTAGATAAGCAAATCCTCTCTTTAACAATAGCAGAGTTCTTACTTTTATATCCTGAGTATAGAGGCATCGTTCGTCGCATTCAAACTTTAGCAAATTTTAAATATGGTGAAATAAGAGATAATATTCTTGCTAAAACTGTTAGGCCTATCAATATGCTGCGTTTTAAATTGTCTTTTTTTGGTGCTTCTCGATATGACCCAAAATCAGATAGATGGGTTCGAGTAAGTTTTTTTCCTGGAGCTCCATTTTATAATGATCTTAATCAAAATAGTGTTGAAGATTGGGGATTTGCAACTATGAATTCATATCACTAAATTGTGAATTTTTCTTATTATGAAATCTATATTACAAGCCTAAGAGCTTTTAACGGTATGGGTTTTCCTTTCGGAGCTGATGAAGATGCTGCTTTTATGACTACGTGGTTGGAACTTTATAGGTTTCAGGGAATAAAAAAATTAGCTAAACTATCAAAAAAAATAGACAAAAAGTTTGATGCTAAAATTGATTTAGAAAAAATTAAATCCTCATCATTAATTAATATTGATCACTCATCCTTACTAATGAAAGGGCCTGGTTTGTTTGATTATTTTTATCAAGAGACAAAAAAAAATCATTATATAAAAATTATATTAAATAATTGTATAGATCCTATATTTCTCATTCCATTAGCTCAAAGACTTTCAGAAAAATTAGACTTTGTAAGTGCTTGTTGGAAAAATGATAAAAATAAAACTATAGGAATAAAGATTATAAAAAATAAAACATTAGTGGGAGAATTAAAAAGTAAAATTGTTCCACTTAAAAAGCAAGTATTTTTGCAATTTTCTACAAACAAAAAATCTTCTAAAATTGAAAAATTTAATTTTCATAAAATTGAATATGAAATTAATGCTAAATTTAAACAACAATGTCTTGAAAAATCTTTAAATCCAAATGCAGATGATTGGAAAATTATATCTAAATTAGCCCATAGGACTTTTGTGCCTGAATCAGAAGAATCAAGACAAAAAGGTGCGGGAGGAGGAGATGACAATGATTAGACAATTAAGATTTTTTTTCTATTTTCCCAAGTAAAATCATACCAACTCCAACTAGAATAATAAAACCTCCTATAAATACTTTTAAATCTGGTCTCTCTCCAAGAAAAATCATGGCTGATAAAACGCCTGTTATTGGAAGTAATAGCATAACCGGGAGAACTTTATTTACTGGATAACGACCTAATACATAATACCAAGTACTGTAACCTAATACATTCATTAATAGACCTAAATATAAAACTATGAGCCAAGCTTTATAATCAGCTGTAATAATATTATTCAAAACATCGCCTTCAAAAAATTGAGAAGCAATAATTAATTGTGGTCCAGCCAATATTCCAATCCAAGCTGTAAGAATAACACCATTAAGTTTCTCACTGACTGGTTTTGCAATAATTTGTCCTGCAGACCAAGTAAAAGCACCGCTTAAAACTAAAAAAATTCCCATTGCTTTACCTAGAAGATTTGGAGCTCCAGATAAAATTACTACACCAACAAATGCAATAAGAAGCCCAAGAATATTTTTTTTGCTAGGTCTTTCTTTTAAAAAAAAATAAGCAATCAAAATACCAAAGGGAACTTCAAATTGAACCAAAAGTACTGCTGAAGAAGCGTCAATCATGTTTAAACCCGAAAATGTTAATGAATATTGGACAGTGCAACCTACAAATGAAATTAATAATAATTTTTTTAAATATTTTTTTGGTATTGGAAACCACCATACAAGCACAAGACCTGTCAATCCCCAACGTAATCCATTAATAAGCATCGGAGGAAATTGTTCCATACCTGGTTTGGTAATCACAAAACCAATCCCCCAAAAAAAGGGTACAGATATAGCTAAAACAAGATCTCGAAGAGGCATTAATAAAATTATTTATTCCTTAAAATCATTTGAGTGCGTTTAAATATTTCTAAATTAAATGCAACTTTCTTGAAAAGTTACAAAATAGTTCACATCCATTTTCAGTAACGCGAATTGACTCACTTAATTCTAGACCCCATGTATCCATCCACATACCTGCCATCAAGTGAAAAGTTGTATTTGGCTGCAAAACAGTCATATCATTCTTGCGAATGCTTAAAGTATGTTCACCCCAATCAGGAGGATAACCTATTCCTATTGGATAACCACATCTAGAGTCTTTTTCTAAACCATATTTTGTAAGGACATCCCAAAAAGCTACTGCTACATCATGAGCAGTATTTCCTGGTTTAGTTTTTTCTATAGCACTCTCAATACCTTCGTTAGTAATTTTTAATGTATCTTGAGTTTTTGAATCTGGTTTACCTATATACACTGTTCGGGACAATGGACAGTGGTACCTATTTTTAACACCACTTAACTCTATTATAGTCCCCTCGTCCTCCTTAAATTTTTTGTCTGTAGGTGTTAGATGTGAAGCTGAAGCTGAAATTCCACTTGCTAATATTAAAGTTAAACCTGAATACTCACCGCCAATATCTTCATTACCTGATAACAATGATTGTTGAATATTCCCAGCTACTTGATTTTGACGAACTCCAGGTTTAATTGAATCATAAGCTCTTTGCATTCCAATTTGTGTAAGAATGCTGGCATCCTTCATATATTTGATTTCGTTATCTGACTTTATTAGACGTATCCAATTAATTAATAAATACGCATCATGAAAAGAAGCATTAGGACATTGATTTAATAATCTTGCATGACATTCTGCTGAATAATAATAACTGTCCATTTCAACACCTATATTTTTATTTGCCCAATTTTTACTATTTAAAAAATCTACCAGATAATCATAAGGATGGAGAGGAGGTGATTGAATCAGATCTTCAGGATAGCCCAATATATTTTCTTCTTTTAAAAAAGTTGTAACTTTAGCTCCTTTAGAGTCTTGCATTCGACCAAACCATATTGGTTCTTCGTGATCAAGAGCAATAATAACTCCTTGAGGGACATAAAAAGACCATCCATCATAACCTGTGGTGTAATTCATATTTGATGGATCGGTAATAATAAGAACATCCAAAGCTTTCTTGTTCATCTGTTGTTTAATCGTGATTAAACGCAAATTATATTCTTCTTTAGTGAAAACCATATCTGGGGTTTATTTAAATCTTGTGAAATTGTCTATAATGAATAATGGCAATGATTTAATTATTTTTTTATTCATTTATACAAGACAATTGATTTAAAAAATAATAGTGACATTGGATGCAATTAATAAAAATAATTCCCGGACCATTGCTGGTTTTCTTAGGTGCCTTTTGTTTAAGTTTTGGAGGCTTAATTGTTAAATCCTTTGAAAGTGCCAATCTTTGGCAAATTCTTTTTT
>CAJVZX010000040.1 GCA_913020625.1 uncultured Pelagibacterales bacterium | reverse complement strand
TAAAACATTTTAAAATTAAAAATGGTTTAGAAATTCATTATGATGGAGATTTGCCTTCAAGAAGTGGAATGGGATCGAGTTCTGTTTTTGTGGTTGGATTGATGAATTTATTAAATAATTTTCAAGGAAAAATTATTGGGAAAAAGACATTGGCTCAAAAAAGTATACACTTCGAACAAAAAATATTAAAAGAGGCTGTGGGATCACAAGATCAAATAGCCGTCTGTTATGGCGGATTTAATAAGATTGCTTTTAACATAGGAGGCGGATTTTCTGTTAATCCAATTAATATTAAAAAAAAAATACTTGAGAAATTAAATAAAAATTTATTACTGATTTATACCGGTGTCACTCGAACCGCTCATACCATTGCCAAATCTTATACAAAAAAATTAAATGGATCTAAAAAGGCCGATATTTTAAATATAATCAATTTAACAATTGAAAGTGAAAAATTATTGAAACAAGGAAATTTAAACGATTTTGCCAAACTATTACATGAATCTTGGTTGTTGAAAAAGAGTCTTAGTTCCTCTGTTAGCAACTATTATATAGATGATATTTATAACAATGCTGTTAAAAAAGGTGCTTTGGGAGGTAAATTGCTTGGAGCTGGAGGTGGTGGTTTTTTATTATTTTATGTACCTTATTTTAAACAAAAAAGTTTTATTAAATATTTCAAAAAATTAATAACTATACCTTTTAAATTCTCATCAGAAGGAAGCAAAATTTTGTTTACACCCAAAAACAAAGAATAATTTATCAATTATCGATTATTATCCATATGAAATTTTATCATCCACTAATGCACAATAATTTTACTAACACTGACATGGGTGCGGCAATAAAAATGCTTAAAATAAAAAATGAAATATTAACTCAATCAAAATACGTTAAGATGTTTGAAAAAAAATGGTCTAGATGGCTTGGGATTAAATATAGTGTATTTGTAAATTCAGGTTCTTCAGCGAATTTTTTGACAATGGCCGCTTTAAAAATTTTATACGGAAAAGGGGAAGTAATTTTACCTGCCTTAACGTGGATTTCTGATATAAATTCAGTAATTCAAAATAATTTTAAACCTGTTTTTGTAGATATAAATCCTAGAAATTTATGTATGTCGACGAATGAAATAATTAAAAAAGTTAATAAAAATACTTTAGCTGTTTTTATAACACACGCACAAGGTTTTAATGGATTGACGACAAAATTAATTTCTTTTCTGAAAAAAAGAAATGTTACTCTAATAGAAGATGTTAGCGAATCTCATGGCGCAACATTTAAAAAAAAAAAATTAGGAACTTTTGGAAAGATATCTAATTTTTCTTTTTACTACGCACATCATATGACGACTATTGAAGGCGGCATGATATGTACAAATGATAAGAATATTTATGAAATGCTAAAAATGCTGAGATCTCACGGTATGATAAGAGAATCAAATAATCTATTATTTGAAAAAAAAATTGCAAAAAAATATCCTTACCTTTCACCAAAATTTATTTTTCTTTACCCCGGTTATAATTTCAGAAATAATGAAATAGGTGCTGCTATTGGTTTGAGTCAACTCAGGTCATTGGACAGAAATAATAATAAAAGAAAAGAAAATTTTAGGCTTTTTTTAAAGTTACTTGACAACACCAAATACAGAACTGATTTTGATCTTGAGGGTAGTTGTAATTATGCTTTTCCTGTTATTTTAAAAACAAAAAGTTTAAAACTCAGAAATTATTTTGAAAAAAATCTCACAAAAAATAAAATTGAGTTTAGAAGAGGTAGTGCTGGTGGTGGAAATCAATTGAGACAGCCTTATTTAAAAGAAATTGCTAAGAAAATAAATTTAAAAACTTTTATCGAGGTTGAACACATTCATTTTTTTGGTTATTACGTAGGAAATTATCCATCTTTGTCTAAAAGTAAAATAAAAAAAATTTGTAATATTTTAAATCGAATATAGTTATGAAAAAAAAAGTTTTGGTTACTGGGGGAGCGGGATATATAGGATCAATGTTAGTTTCAAAATTAGTCCAACTTGGTTACAAAGTTACTGTAATAGATTTATTAAAATATTCATCAACATCTCTAAATCATCTTTGCTTTAATAAAAATTTCAAATTAATAGTTGATGACGTTAGAAATAAAAATTTAATTAAAAAAGAAATAAAGAAAAACGAATTTATAATTCCGTTAGCAGCTTTGGTTGGGGCCCCTTTATGTAAAAAAAATAAAAAAGAAGCCGTCTCTGTAAATCTAGATTCGATAAAGTTTTTAATGAAAAATACAAGAAAAAAGAATAAAATAATTTTTTTAACTTCCAATTCAGGTTATGGCATCGGGAAAAAGGATAAATTTTGTGATGAAAATTCACCTTTAAAACCTATATCCTTGTACGGAATTACAAAAGTTGAAGCTGAAAAAATGGTTATGGAATCTAAAAATGTTATATGTTTTAGATTAGCTACTGTTTTTGGAAATTCGTATAGAATGAGAACTGATCTTCTGGTTAATAATTTTGTTTATAATTCAATCAATAAAAAAGAACTAAAACTTTACGAGCCTCATTTTAGAAGGAATTTTATACACGTCAAAGATGTTGTGGATGCTATCGTTTATTCAGTAAAAAATTTTAATAAACTCAAATCGAACATATATAATCTGGGATTATCATCTGCAAATCTAAGCAAATTAATGCTGGCAAAAAAAATTAAGAATAGATTAAAATATTTAAAAATTAAAATAATAAAAAATAAGAAAGATCCTGACCAAAGAGATTATTTTGTAAGTAATAAAAAAATAGAAAAAAAAGGTTTTAGAGCAAAAATTAAAATTGAAGTTGGTATTAACGAATTAATAAAAGTATTCACACATACCAAAGAAAATATTATTAATAATTATTAATTTTTTTCATAGAATTATTGACTATGTCTTTGAAAATAAAAGAAATTCCAATTAAAGGTTATGAGAGAGTTATTCACGCAACTAACGAAACTACCCAGTTAGATTGTATTATCTCAATACATAATACTAAACTTGGACCTGCTTTGGGAGGTGTTCGAACATGGTCATACAATAGTTTTGATGAACAAAAAACTGATGCTTTAAATCTTTCTGAGGCGATGACTCTTAAAAATAGCATTTGTGGAATTAATTTTGGAGGTGGAAAAGCAACCCTTAATCTTAATGGCATAAAAAAAACACCAGAACTTTATCGAAGTTATGCAGAAGCAGTTGAATATTTACAAGGTAAATACCTCACAGCAGGAGATGTTAATACGTTTAAAGAAGATTTAATAGAATGTTCTAAAGAGACAAAGTATGTTTATGGTATAAACGTAGAAACTTCAGCCCCAACAGCAAGAGGCATATTTAACGCAATTCAATGTACGTGTGATTTTCTATATAATAACGTCAGAGTACAAAACATTCATTTAGCAATTAGTGGAATAGGAAAAGTTGGTAGTAAATTAGCCAAAATGCTTGTTAAAGCTGGAGCTAAAGTGACAGTATCAAGCATCAATTCAGAGTTAATTAAGGAATTAAAAAAAGAAATTAAATTTATAGAAACAAAACCTGATGATTTATTCAAAACAGAATGTGATATAATTTCACCTTGCGCCATGGGTGGAGCAATAAATTCATCAAATAAGGGCTATCTCAAATGTAAAGCAATAGTTGGTGCAGCAAATAATCAACTTGATAGTCTAGCAACCGGAGAATGGTTAATGAAGAATAATATAATATATTCACCTGATTTTCTGGTGAATTCAGGCGGTGTAATTGCAATAGCATGTGAAATTAATGGGACTGAAAATTTTTTAGAAAATTATCTAGCAAAAATTAGCGATCGTCTTAAAGTTGTACTTGAAGAAAGCCAAGAAAATAACCAGACAACTGATTTCGTCGCCAAACGTAGCGCATGGACTCGCATAAACGAAGCATGAACTACATAAATTTAATAAAATGGTTAAACCTTATTTCATGTGATAATTAATCTCATGTACTCTTTTTTTAAAATTGTTATTTTTTTGTTCTTGTTTATAATTTCTTTTTTTACTTCTGCTTTAGCTGATAACTCAGATAAAAGTTTCGAAGAATGGCTTTTGTCATATAAAAACAAAGTATTAAAAAAAGGTATTTCACGAGAAACTATTAATATTGCTTTTAAAAATGTAAAATTTTTAGAGCAAGTTATTATTTATGATCGTAAACAACCTGAATTTTTTGAAGATACAATCACATACGTTAAAAAAAGAGCAACTCCAAAAAAAGTAAAAGAAGCTCGAAAGTTATTAAAAAAAAATAACCAATTATTTAACGAAATTGAGAACAAATTTAATGTTGATAAAGAAATCTTATTATCTTTGTGGGGGATAGAAACAATTTATGGGAAGTATGTTGGTAAGATGGATATTATTTCATCCTTAGCAACATTAAGTTACGACAAAAGAAGAAGTGATTTCTTTTCATCACAATTGTTCACTGTATTACAATTGATAGATAAAAAATTAATTGATCCGAGTAAATATTATGGATCTTGGGCAGGAGCTTATGGCAATTTTCAATTTATGCCATCAACTATCAAAAAATACGCCATTGATTACGATAATAATGAGAAGATTGAACTAAAAAATTCATTAGAGGATTCTTTAGCATCTGCTGCAAATTATATTAATAAAATCGGCTGGAAAAGAGAATATCCATGTCTTTTTCAAGTAAACACAACCAAAAAAATTAAGAAAAAATATGTTAATTTTTCAGCACGAAAAATTCATCACAGATTAAAAATTTCTGAATGGAAAAAAATGGGAGTTGTTAATATAGATGGTTCAGATTTACAAACTAATTATAAGGCAGCATTAATATTACCGGATGGTGAACCCAATACGCCTACTTATCTAGTTTTTAGTAATTATGAAAAAATTTTAAAATGGAACAAATCTCTAAGATTTGGAATTAGCGTGTGTACATTAGCTAAAATGATTAAAATATGAAATTAATTAAAATTAGCATTTTTTTTTTCTTAGTTTTAGCACTAAGCTCATGTGCTGAAAATAAAAAAATTGTCTATGATAAAGATTCTGGCAGATTTATTCTGACAGAAAAAAAACGTAAAGAAGAAATTTTTTTTTTTCACAGTTCACATGGATTTGCTTTAATTTATGATCAAGATCTTTATAAAGAAGGAGTTATTAATAAAAAATTGGATCTTAGAAAAGATATTGATAAACGAATAAATGATACAAAAGTTATAGTTTTGCATTCCTTTTTAAAAAAAGGAACTCCTGTGAAAATTATTAACCCTGAGAATTCAAAAGTTGTAGAAACTAAAATTCATAAGTTGGCTAATTATCCTAAAATATTTAATGTTGTGATAAGCAGAAAAACTGCAAAAAATTTAGGACTTGATTTTAATAATCCGTATGTAGAATTATTTGAGACAAAAAAAAATATAACTTTTGTTGCAAAAGAGGGCGTGACATTCGATGAGGAAAAAAATGTAGCTGAAAAAATTCCTGTTGATGAAATCAAAATGGATGATTTATCAAAGGAGAAGATGGGTGTAAAAATAAATATAGCAAAAAAGAATAAGTTTATATTAGTTATAGCTGATTTTTATTACTTTGATTCAGCAAAAAACTTAAAAAATGATTTAATCAAACAAACCAAAATAAGGAATTTTTTAATCAAAAAAATTAATGATAATAAATATAGGCTTTCAGTCGGACCTTTTAAAAATTTTAATGCTTTAAAGTTTGTTTATATTAGTTTAAATAATTTAGGTTTTGAGGATTTAAACATATATAGAGAATAAAGATGCGATATTTAAAATTTTTTTTATTTTTTTTAATTTTTTTAATAAGTTGTCAAAAAACATTTTCTAAAATTGAAATTGAAGCGCCTTATGTTATTTTACAAGACCATTTATCCGGTAATATTCTTTATGAAAAAGATTCTAAGACACGAATTTATCCTGCATCAATGACAAAAATAATGACTACAATTATTGTGTTTGATTTACTCAAAAAGGGAGAAACTTCTTTGGATGAAATGATTACAATTTCTGAAAATGCTTGGAGAATGTCACAAAGTGGTTATTCATCAATGTTTATAATGCCAAATGACAAGGTGTCCGTCGAAGATTTACTTAAAGGAATAATTATAGTTTCTGGTAATGACGCATGTATTGCTTTAGCTGAGGGATTATCTGGTACTGAAGAAGATTTTGTTACTTTAATGAATGAGAAAGCTAAAGATATTGGTTTAAAAAATACAAATTTTGCCAACTCATCAGGTATAAATGATCCTAATAATTATTCTACTGTTGAAGATATTTTAAAATTATCTAGGCACATGATCCAATATTACCCTGAATATTATCCTTACTATAAAGAGACTACATTTACTTGGGATCGCACTGGTGGAGATCCCATTACTCAAAAAAACAGAAACACGTTGTTATTTAGAGATATTGGGGTAGATGGCATAAAAACTGGTTTTTTGGCTGTAGAAAAATATTCTTTGGCAGCATCAATAAAAGATGGTGAACGAAGAATGAC
>CAJVZX010000039.1 GCA_913020625.1 uncultured Pelagibacterales bacterium | reverse complement strand
TAGTTCCAGTGATGAATGCTAGATATGCTTTAAATGCTGCAAATGCAAGATGGGGGAGTTTGTATAATGCTTTGTATGGAACAGATGTAATTTCAGAATCAAATGGAGCCAAGCGTGGAAAAAAATACAATCATATAAGAGGAAAAAAAGTAATTAAATATGCTCGTAATATTTTAGATGCTTATGTTCCACTGAAAAAAGGTAGCTGGAAAAATATTACAGAAATCCCAAAGGTTGAAAATAACCAGTTAAACTTAAAACTAAAAAATCCTAAACAATTTGTTGGTTATACAAAAAAATTAAATAATTTATCTTCACTTCTATTTATAAATAACAATCTTCACATAGATATTATTTTTGACCCAGATGGTACACTTGAGGTTTTTAACCCTGATGGCAATCAAGATAAGGCTGCAATACATGATGTAATTTTAGAATCGGCTATAACCACAATTGTGGATCATGAAGATTCTGTTGCAGCAGTAGATGCTGAGGACAAAGTTCTTGGGTATAAAAATTGGCTTGGATTAATGAAGAGAAATCTACAAGCTGAGATGCAAAAAAAAGGGAAAAAATTTATAAGACAACTAAACTCTGATCGAGAATATATTTCCCCTAACGGAAGAAAATTCAAATTGCATGGAAGAGCATTAATACTAAATCGAAATGTGGGTCATTTAATGACTAACTCTTCTATTTTATTAAAAGATGGTTCGGAAATGCCAGAAGGTATAATGGACGCTTTTATAACAACTGCAGCAGCAATACATGATTTTAAAAATAAAGGAAATTCAAGAACAAATTCTGTTTACATTGTAAAACCAAAAATGCATGGGCCTGATGAAGTTGCATTTACTAATTTGATATTTGAGAAAGTCGAAAAAGTTTTGGGGCTAAAAAAATATACAATTAAAATTGGAATAATGGATGAGGAAAGAAGAACAACGGTAAACCTTAAAGAATGTGTTAGAGCTGTAAAAAATAGAGTTGTTTTTATTAATACTGGTTTTTTAGATCGTACCGGAGATGAGATGCATACCTCAATGGAAGCTGGTCCTATGATTAAAAAAGGAGACATGAAATCTTCTAAATGGATTACCGCATATGAAAATAATAATGTTGATGTAGGTTTAATGTGTGGGTTTTCAGGTGTAGCCCAGATAGGAAAAGGAATGTGGGCTGCTCCAGATAAAATGTTAGATATGGTCATACAAAAAATTAATCATCCTAAATCTGGCGCTAATTGCGCTTGGGTTCCTTCACCAACTGCCGCAACACTTCATGCCTTACATTATCATCAAATTGATGTTTTTTCTAAACAGAAAGAATTAAAAAAAAGAGCACCAGCAAAGATTGAGGATATTCTTTCAATTCCAATTGTAAGTAGACCAAATTGGTCAAAGTTAGAAATTACTAAGGAATTAGAAAATAATGCACAAGGTATTTTGGGTTATGTAGTAAGATGGATTGACCAGGGAGTGGGTTGTTCTAAGGTACCTGATATTAACAATGTAGGTTTGATGGAAGACAGGGCAACTTTGAGAATTTCATCACAACATATTGCTAATTGGCTTCATCACGGAATTTGTAGCAAAGAACAGGTATTAAAAACTATGAAAAAAATGGCTAAAATTGTAGATAGTCAAAATGTTAAGGATCCTGCTTTAAAAGGATATGCTTCATATAAAACTATGTCTGGTAACTATGATAAATCTATTGCATTTAAAGCTGCTTGTGAGTTAGTTTTTCATGGCAAAAACCAGCCTTCAGGTTACACAGAGCCTATCCTTCACCTAAATAGACTTCTAAAAAAAATCTAATTCTTAGTTATAGGAGCTCTATTTTTAAAAGCGGAAAATAAAGTTCCATCATCAAGAAATTCAATTTCTCCTCCAACAGGTATGCCTTGAGCTAATTTGGATATTTTAACATTTAAACCTTTAAGATTATCCTGAATATAATGTGCAGTAGTAGAACCTTCTACTGACGCGCTTAGTGCTAAAATAATTTCATCAATTGATTCATTTTTGGCTCTATTTACAAGAGAAGGTATTAATAAATCATCCTCTTTTTTATTATCCATAGCAGAAAGCGTTCCACCCAAGATATGATAATATCCCTTATATATTCCAGATCCTTCTATAACCCACATATCGGCTATATTTTCTACTACACAAATTTGATTATATTTTTTTTCAGCACATGTACACTTATCATTAGTAGATTTTAAATTCCCACAATTTCTACAACGTTGAACATTTTTATAAACTGCTGCTAATGTATTGGTAAGAGGTTTTATTAATTCTTCTCTGTTATTAATTAATCTTAAAACTATTCTTTTAGCTGATTTAGAACCAAGTCCTGGAAATTTAGAAATTAATTTAATTAATTCTTCTATCTCTGGAATACTATTTGACATTAGTTAAAATGGAAATTTAAATCCTGGAGGAAGAGTTACGCCACCAGTTATTTTGGATAACTCTTCTGAAGTTTTTAATTTAATTTTTTGTTTAGCATCATTGTGGGCTGCTATAATTAAATCTTCAATAATTTCTTTACTCTCTTTCAGTGTTTCGGGCGATATAAATAATTTTATCATTTCACCTTCGCCATTAAGCATAACTTTAACACTTCCTCCAGCCGCATAGCCTTCTAGCTCAAGTGCTTTGATTTTATCTTGAGACTCCTTCATTTTGGATTGCATTTTCTTTGCATTTTCTAATATTTTTGAGAAATCGGTCACTGAATTAATCCTGTTCTTCTATATTGATTAATTGTGCATCTGGAAAATTCTCAAGAATCTTTCTGTAGTCTTCAGTCTTTTTGACACGTTCTAAAATTTCCTTATTTTTATTAGTCTCAACTTGATTTTTTGTAAGTCTACCTTTTGATTGAGATAAAGTTATAATCCATCGATAATTTGTCCATTTATATAATTTATGAGATAAATTTTTTATAAAATCTTTATCAAAATCATTACTAGATTCAATTTCTATTAATCCCTTTTCAAATTTTATTAATCTTACGTTTTTTTCAAGATCAAATTTTATTTTAAGTTCTCTTTTCTTTGTACAAACTGAAAGTAATTCTTCAAAATTTTGAATATTTAAAAATGAATTATTAAGAGAGGGTTGTAATTTTGATAATTCTTCTTTTTTTTCTTGAGCAACATTTTTTATTTGATCTAAAGATTTCGGTGTATTATTTGACTCTGTTTTGTCTTCTATTGATGATGTAAAATTACTATTTTCTATATTAACAGTAGATTTAATATCTTTTGTATTCTCCAGATCACTTAATAAATCATCTAGTTTAGGAATTTGTTTTAAATAAATTAGTCTAATTAAAAACATTTCAACTAATAAATCTTGATTTGTAACCATATTTAATTCTTCTATTGATTTAAGTGTAAATTGCCAAAACATTATTAATGTTTCATTATCTAAGCTATTTGCAATTTTCTCCAACTCTTTTGACTCATCATCATTTAATGTAAAATTAATTTCATTTTTTCCAAATATCTTGAAATTTTTTAAATAATAAATAATTTCACAAAAGTCGTTCAAAAAAATTGATGGGAAAATTCCTTGGTCTGATATTTTTCTATAAGCTAAAATAGCTTCTTTTTCTTTTCCTTGAAGTACTAAATTTAATAATTCAATTAAATGAGATTTATTAAAATGTCCAAATATTTTTTGTGCCAAATTTAAGTCTAGTTCTTTTTTTTCTAACTTCTGGGTGAGAAGAGCACGATCAAGTAAACTTAGGCCATCTCTGCATGAACCTTCGGAAATTTTTACGATTAATTTCAGGGCTTCGTCTGAAATATTTCCTCCTTCTTTTTTAGTAATATTTTTAAGGTAATCAAATAATATTTGAAACTTGACACGACCCAAATCGAAGCGCTGGCAACGACTTACTATAGTAATGGGTACCTTTCTAAGTTCTGTCGTACACAAAATAAATTTAAGAAATTTTTCTGGTTCTTCGAGCGTTTTCAGTAATGCATTTGAAGCACTTTTACTTAACATGTGGCACTCATCTAAAATTATAATTTTATACTTGCTTGTACTTGGTGGAAATCTACAAAAATCTAGAATTTCTCTAATTTGATCTACGCCAGATTGCGAAGCAGCGTCATACTCTATTGTATCAAGTGAATTTGAATTTGAAATAGCTTCACAATTTTCACAATAATTTTCTTTACAAATATTTTCAAATCCATTTTTGCAATTTATAGATTTGCTTATGATTCGAGCTGTACTAGTTTTCCCGATTCCTCGTATTCCTGTTAAGAGGAATGCATTTGCAATATTGCTTGTTCGAATACTGTTTTTAATCGTATCACACATTACTTGATGACCAATCAAATCATCAAATGTTTGTGGTCTATATTTTAAGGCTAAAACTTTTGATTTAATTTCACTCATATTTTTTTAAAAGGAGACTAGAACCTGAATAACACTCTCTACGCTTGCTTCCGTTAAGATCTGGGCGGGTTCAAGGTGCACTCACCTCTAGCCTCCATTTTTATTATATCAGTTATGTTTTCTTATCCACAATAAAAGTATGAAAAAATTTATTTTTCACGAAATTTATCTGCCTCAAAAACACCTAATACGTGAAAATCTTCACAATGAAATCCTAATTCTTCAAGTGATTTTTTAACTTTTGGTTCCTCTATATGGCCATCTAAATCACAAAGAAAAAAGTAAGATGTAAAAGAATTTTTTTCAGGGTAGCTCTGAAGTTTGGTTAAATTAACGCCCTGAATAGCAAAACCTGAAAGCGCAGAATACAAAGCTGCTGGTTTGTCTTTTAATTTAAATAAAAAAGAGGTAATATATTTTTTTTCTTTCAACTCTGGTTGTAGAGTTAATTTCCCCATTATTAAAAAACGAGTAACATTTCCTTTTTCATTTTCAATGTTAGATTCCAGTATGTCTAAATTATAAATTTTAGCACTAAGTTTTGATGCTATAGCAGCTTCATCTCTTTTTTTATTTGAAGCTATGTATTCTGCACTTCCTGCCGTATCTGCTCTTACATTTTCAATAAGTTTATTTTTTTTAATAAAGCTTGATGATTGTGATAAGGCTTGAGCGTGTGAAAAAACATGTTTTATATCTTTCGTTTTTGATCCGGGTAATCCTAATAAATTATGTTGAACTGGGTGAAAATGTTCTGCATAAATATTTAAACGATATTTAAAAATTAAATATTCAACTCCTATGTTACCTGTAATTCTGTTTGATTCAGGTATTATAATTCTAACTTTTTCATCTTCAATAGCTTTGCTAAAACATTCGTCAAACGTTTTGCAGGGAATAATTTTTGCATTTGGATAGACTTCTAAAGCTGCCATATGACTGTAAGCTCCGGGTGAGCCCTGGTAAAGAATTTTCATAAATTTTATTACTTATACTCCATGATTTTTCTTATTTTTTCAAGTTCATTAGGAGCATCTACACTAAGAGGCAATGAAGAAGCAAGACCACAATTTATATTAATATTGTTATCTAGTAATCTCATTTGTTCAAGGCTTCTAATTTTTTCATTTTCTGACCTACTTAAATTTATATACCCGTTTAAAGCACTGTGCGTAAAACTATATAATCCAATATGATGGTAAATATTTGATATATTTTTTATTTCATTTGTTCTAAAAAAATTTTCTGATCTTACAAAGTTATTATCATTTAGTGGTTTGCTAGTTTTTACTTTCACAATATTAGGATCTACAATTTCTTTATCGTCTATAATTTTAGCAGCCAAAGTTCCAATTTCCGAATTGGTTTTTCTCATCAAATTATCAAGTTGTGCTATTATTTTTGGATTAAGATTTGGAGAATCTCCTTGAAGATTAATTATAAAATCAACCCCTTTTATATCTAATTTTTTACAAGCTTCCCAAACACGATCTGTGCCAGTTAGAGGGTTATTAGTTGTAATGACAGAATTTCCATGGGCTTTTTTGATTACATTGTCTATTTCTTTGTCTGGAGTTGCAACATAAACCTCACCCACTTTTGATTCAACGGCCCTATTATAAACCTGAACAATCATAGGAATATTATTTATTAATTTTAAAGGTTTTCCAGGAAGTCTTGTTGCTTTAAGCCTAGAAGGAATTATTATTAATGTTTTCGACATATTTTCTATTATTAAATTACAATTAATGCGTCTAACAGACGCAAGTTTATATTTCTTAATTTTGCATTTTTCTAGTATAGATTCTTAATATTTATAATTATATGAAGTTCTTAAATCAAATAATTGCTGCCGTTCTTTTAACTTTTGTTGTTATATTTATAATAAACAAATCATCTGATGTTATATATAGGGTAGAGGCTCCAAAAACGGCTTTTAAAATTGAAGAAAAAAATGTCAGTCAAACTGTTGAAGCAAAACCTACTGAAGGAGATGTGGATATAAAAGCTTTATTAGCTATGGGAACTGTTGATCATGGAAAAAAAATCTTTTCTGTGTGCAAATCTTGTCATTCCATAAAAGAAGGTGGTGGTAATAAAATTGGACCAGCTTTATGGGCTGTGGTGGGTAAGCCAATAGGATTTTTAAATGATTATAAATATTCAAAAGCTTTTGCTGAATTTGGTGGAGAGTGGAATTTTGAAACTTTAAATTCTTTTCTAATTAAACCGAAAGATTATATTAAGGGTACCAAGATGAGTTATGCTGGATTAAAAAAAGAAAAAGACAGGGCTTCAGTTATACTTTATTTAAACGAAAATACAGATAATCCACTTCAATTACCTTAATTACTTAAGACAATATTCTATAACGCTTTTTACA
>CAJVZX010000038.1 GCA_913020625.1 uncultured Pelagibacterales bacterium | reverse complement strand
TTTTTTCATTTTTTTTAAAAATTTTTTGATAAATTAAAATTCCTCCAATAAAAAAAATAAAATAAGGAATTAACCATAAAAGCAAATTATATAATTTAAATTCTGGCTTATATACTATCCAATCGCCATATTTGCTTTTTAAAAAATCATAAATTTCATCTTCTGACGATCCTTTATTTAATTTTTTTAAAATTACATATTTAATATTAATGGCAAAATCAGAATTGGAATCATCAATTGATTGCCCTTGGCAAATCAAACATCTTATATTTTTTGATATTTTTTTCAGTTCATCTAAATGATCTTCTTTAGAATAACTATTATTAATACTAAAAAAAAGTCCAATTAAAATTAATATAAATAACTTATTTTTCATTATTAATAGCATCAATAATTTTTTGGTATTTTTGAGAATTTAAAGGACCTATAAATTTTAATAAAACTATCTTCTTATTATTAATTAACAATGTCTCAGGAATTCCATAAGCTCCTAAATTAATTGATAAAGATCCATCATAATCAATAAAAATTTGCTTATATGGATTACCTTGTTTATTTAAAAAAGATAATGCGTTTTTTTTTTTATCTTTAAAATTAATACCAACAATTTTTAATTTATCATTTTGTGATAATTTTATTAGATAGGGATGTTCGTCTCTGCAAGGACCACACCAAGAAGCCCAGATATTTATAAGATAGTATTTTTTGTTAATAAAAATTTTTTCCGACTCCAGATATTGATTATCAAGCAATGATTTTGAAGAGAAATTTGGTATTTCTTTTCCTGTTAATTGATCAGGAATATAAACATTTTCAGTTTTTAAACTTTTAAAAAAAATAATTGCTAATAGGAATAATAATATAAAAGTTGAAATAAATATTATTAATCTTTTGAAATTAATCTTTTTGTCTAAAAACACTTAAAATACCTCCTAGTGAAATAAGCAAAGCCGAAATCCATATCCAAATCATCATAGGTTTTTGTTGAAATCTTATATTAAAAAATTCGCTATTTTGAATATTATTCATAGTTATAAACCTATCATAAAAAAAATTTGTCTTAATATTTGCTTCACTGGTTGTTATGCTTGGCTGATTATAAATTCTTATTTCTGGTTTTAAATAAGAAATGTCACCCTTAGGATCTGTTAAACTAAAATTGCCCAACAAACTGTTGAAATTTTTTTCAACTTTTCCTGAAATGCTATTAAATTTTAATTCATACTTTTTAAATTTATAGCTTTCTCCAATTTTTAAATTTATATCCATTTCAACAGAGAAAATAGTATTTAAAGAAATACTAACTATAAGCAATCCAAAACCAAAATGAGATATGATCCTTGGAATATTGACTTTATTTTTTTTTGTAATTGTTTCAAGAAATTCAAACAATAAAGTAAGTAGTAAAAATAAACCTAATAAAAATATTATAGAATTTAACAAAGTTGCTTTACCCCAAAAAAAATAAATAATAGAAGAAAAAACAAGTGAAAGAAAAAAATTAAAAATTAATTTTTTTGACATTAAATTTTCATTTGTTTTTATCCATTTTAATTTTGGTCCAAAAATCATAAAAAATAAAAAAGGAACTAAAAAAGGAATAATTATTATATTAAAAAAAGGTGCTCCGACTGAAATTTTTATATCTTTTGTTATTTCTAATATTAATGGATAAATCGTTCCAATTAGTACGGCAGATAAAAAAAACATCATAAACCAGTTATTTACCGAGATAGCAGTTTCTCTACTAAATAAAAAAAAACTTTTTACAGAGTTATCTTTTGGCTGATAAATAAAAAAAATAATTAAGGATAATAATATTAGTAGAAATAAAAATGTTAATATATAAAACCCTCTTTCCGGATCATTCGCAAATGTATGCACTGAATTTAAAATTCCTGATCTAACTAAAAAAGTACCATTCATGCTAAGTGTGAATGTTATAATTGCCAGTATTAACACCCATGAGTGAAATGTATCCCTTTTTTTAAGAATGATAATAGAATGAACCAATGCTGTTAATGAAAACCAAGGCATTAATGAAACATTCTCTACTGGATCCCAAAACCAAAATCCTCCCCAACCTAGTTCATAATATGCCCAAATCGAACCAAGCATAATTCCCAATGTTAAGAATATCCAGGGTGTTAATATCCAAATTTTAATTGAATCAGCCCATGATGGATTAACAAACCTGTGTATCATTGCGGATAGCGCTGATGAAAAAATAATTGAAGATCCTACATACCCTAAATATAAAATAGGTGGATGAATTGCCAAAGCAGGATCCTGTAAAATTGGATTTAAGCCTAAACCTTCATTGGGCACAGGAAATAAGTTTAAAAAGGGATTAGATGTTTTAATTACAAATAATAAAAATCCTATTGTAATTATATTTTGAAATAAAACTGTAAGTAAACGATATTTTTTTGGAGTATATTTTGACTGAACTAAAAAACAAAAAGAAAATATAGATAAAACTAATAACCAGAGCAATAAACTTCCTTCATGATTTCCCCAGGTTCCAGAAATTTTATATAATAAAGGTTTAGTAGTGTGCGAATTTTGATAAACAGCTGCCAGTGAAAAATCGGAAATGACAAATGATAATACTAAACAAAAAAAACTTATTATTATTGTTAATAATTGTAAAAAGGAAAGACTATAAACTTTTAAACTAGGAGCTTGGCTTTCAGATTTATAATCTTGAAAAATAAAAAAAAATAAAATAAGAGATATAAAAAGCGAAAAAACTAAAGATATAAATCCAATTTGTCCTGGTAACATTTTTTTATTTGCTATCTAAAGAATTATTTACTTTAGGAGGCATATAATTTTCATCATGTTTAGCTAATATTTTGTTTGCAATAAAGTAATTTTTATCTTTTAAAGTACCTTCAGCGACTACTCCTTTTTCCTCAGAAAATAGATTTGGAATTGTTCCTGAATAAGTAACATTAATTTCATTTTTATAGTCTGTTAATATAAAGCTAATATAATTTGTATAAGATTTAATTGAATTTTTTTTTACCATACCACCGACTCTAACTTTTTCATTCCTTTTTATTTCTTCTTTATTTTGAATTTCTGTAGGTGATAGAAAATAAACAACATTATCCTCTAATGTTTTAAGAGAAAGATAAATTATTAAAACTAAAGAAATTAAAACTAGTAAGATAAAAGCAGCTCTAAATTTTACTTTTTTTCCATACATAAGATGGAAAATTTAAAAATTAAAATTAGGTGTATTAACTATAATTTCTTTATTAATTTTTTGTGTTTTTGCTAATTCAATTTTAGCTTGAGGCAGACCTGCAAATTTTTTAGTAAATTTATTTTGTTCTCTAGTTAACTGAAATTTAGTAATTAAATATAAGGAAATAAAACAAAAAATTGTAAATCCAAACGCTGACCAAACATAAACACCATAACCATTCATTAAAAAAAGTTGATTAATCATAATCTATCTAATCCTTTATTCTTTAGTTTAACAACTTCAGCTTTATATTCCATGATAAAAATTATTAAGGAAAATAAAGCAAATGCTACTGTCATTATTAGTAAAGGTAACATCATTGAAGGATGTATACTAGATTTTGAGAATATTTTCACTGTTGCATTTTGATGCAGTGTATTCCACCAATCTACAGAAAATTTTATTATTGGAACATTTAACATGCCAATAATTGCAATGATTGATGAAATTTTTTCTTGATTTATATTTTTTTCAAAAACTTTCCAAGATAAAATATACATCAAATAAAAAATAGAAAGCAATAACATTGAAGTTATTCTGGCATCCCAAACCCACCATGTTCCCCATGTTGGATAACCCCAAATTGATCCTGTTACTAATGCAATAATACAAAACACAAATCCAGATGTAGATAAACTTTTTGCTATTAGAGAAAAATTTTTATTTTTAAAAATAAAATTAAATAATGATAAAATTCCAATAAAAGCAAATATACCTAAAGAAATCCATGCCGAAGGAACATGGACATACATAATTCTAACTGAATGACTTTGTTTGTAATCTTCGGGTGATATCCATAAAGATTCGGTTAATCCAATTATTAAAATAATAATAAATATAAAAAATAAAGTTTTTAAAATTTTTGTTGTTAAAAAAAAAGCTTTATTTGGATTAAAATTTTTTAGCATTTAAAGTTATTATATAGCTAAAATATTTGAGATGAAAATTTTTTTTAAAAATTAGCCTAACTAAAAGTCAAGAGGGAGATGAAGAAATTTATACTCTTAATTAGGCTAAGCCATTAAGGTACAGATTTTATATGTCTAAGATTTGTAATAACTATGTTAAAATAATGGCAAACTTTAATTGGAGGGTTTAAAATATCCTGATCCCTTTTTTCCTGAAAAAATTTCATTTAAAAGTGGATGTTTAATAGGTTCATCAGAATCATCAGTTACTAGATTTTGTTCTGAAACATAAGCCTCATATGTAATATCATCATTCTCTGCCAGGAGATGATAATAAGGTTGATCTTTCCTAGGTCTCACATTTTTTGGAATTGATTGATACCATTCTTCTGAATTATCAAATTCAAAATCAACATCATATATCACACCTCTAAAATCAAAGTGTTTATGTTTTACAATATCTCCTATTGAAAATTTTGCTATATTTGAATTCATTTTATAATTTTAGACTAGTTACATTTAAACAAAAATCAATAAAAAATTATTTAAATTTTAATTAATATGTTAATATCTTTTAGTGAATAGATCTCTAATAAAATTTATCACAGATTTCGGTCCCTTACTAATTTTTTTTATTTTTTATTATCAAAATGATAAAGATCTTAAAGTCGCAATACCACCATTTATTATTGCAACACTAATTTCGCTTGCATTTATTTATTTTTTGGAAAAAAGAATACCAATGGTTCCTCTGATTGGTGGAATTTTAGTAACTTTCTTTGGTGGTTTAACATTATATTTTGATAATAAAATATTTTTTTACCATAAGCCCACAATAATAAACCTACTTTTTGCTGGAGTTTTGTTTTTTGGTAAATTTTTTTCAGAAAAACCTCTTTTAAAAATATTTTTTCAAAATACTCTGAATTTAGAAGATGAGGGATGGAAAAAATTAAATTATCGATGGATTTATTTTTTCATTTTTTTAGCGTTATTAAATATAACAGTAGTTGAAACCCAAACAGAAGAATTTTGGGTTAATTTTAAGGTATGGGGTCTATTACCAATTACTTTCATTTTCACAGCTTTTCAAATACCATTAATAAATAAATATAAAATTGAAGAACAGTAAATGAATAAACCTAGATTAATAGTTAATAATTCGAAAAATGAATTAAAAGAAGAAAATTTTTTTTTCAACAAAAATGAATTAAAAACAATTCTTAATTTATATGCTAAAATGGTTTCCGAAGGTAGTTGGAAAGATTATGGATTTAACATTTCAAAAAAAAATGTGAGTTTTAACATTTTTAAAAGGTCATCAGAAAATGCTATATTTAATATTTGTAAAAATTTTAAAACTAAAAACGATAATCTAAGGTATTATGTTTCAGATGCCCAGGGCAATATATTGAGCATGTCAAAAAAACTAGAAACTCTTATCGATAAAGTTAAGTGGAATAAGTATAAGATTGTGAATTAATTTTTTATCTTCTTTGACCAAAAAGTCTTAAAAGCATAATAAATAAATTAATAAAATCTAGATAAAGTGTTAAAGCACCCATTACAGCCTTTTTGCCCATAAGCTCGCCACTATCACTAGCTAGATACATGTTTTTTATTTTTTGTGTATCATAAGCAGTCAAACCAACAAAAATTAAAACACCTAAAATTGAAATAACAAAATACATCATGGAAGATTTCATAAAAATATTAATTAGGGAAGCAATAATAATTCCAATTAAACCCATCATTAAGAAAGAGCCAAGTTTTGTTAAATCTCTTTTTGTTGTGTAACCATAAAGACTCATTGCGCCGAAAGTAGCTGAAGTAATGAAGAACACTCTTGCAACACTTTTTCCTGTATACACCAACAATATCCAAGATAAGGAAAGTCCCATCAAAGCTGCAAAAATCCAGAATACTGTTTGCGCTTTTGATGAACTCATTTTGTTTATTCCAAAGCTCATATAAAATACAATTCCAAGAGGAGCTAGCATTACTAACCATTTAAAACCTGAAAAAAATAGAGCATTTCCAAACTCTGTAAAAGAAACAATGGCACCACTGGCATCTGTAACAACTGATATCTTGAATGAGATAAGAGCAACAATTCCAGTCAACAAAACTCCTGTTGCCATATAGTTATAAACTTTTAGCATGTAAGCCCGTAGGCCTTCATCCATTACTACAGTTGTTTGTGTTGCGGCTTTTACTTTATTTAAAATATTTTGCTTATTAAATTCCATAATTTATATATATATATTAACTTAAATCTAAAAATTCAAGTTGCAATAAAAATATTAACTATACAAGAGTTTGATAATAAAAAATTTATGAATTTTAAAAAATTGGGAAATACCAACTTAAATGTAAGTACAATTTGTCTTGGTACAATGACTTATGGAGAACAAAATAGCTCTAATGATGGATTTCAACAAATGGATTTTGCTTTAGATCAAGGTATAAATTTCTTCGATACCGCTGAAATATATCCTTCCCCGTGTTTTGAAAAAACTTATGGATCTACTGAAAAAATAATTGGAAATTGGTTTAAGGAAAAAAAAAATCGAAATAAGGTTATTTTATCTTCTAAAGTTTCAGGCCCTGGACTTTCATGGGTTCGCGGAGGAGGCTTACAATACTCTGAAAAAAGTATTACAGAAGCTTTGGAAAAAAGTTTAGAAAGATTACAAACAGATTACATTGATCTTTATCAATTACATTGGCCAGAAAGAAAAACTAATTTTTTTGGAAGATTAGGGTATGAACATAAAGATGATTCTAATGAATTGTTTGGAAGCTTCAAAATTAAAAGCACTTTTGAAAATAATGATTTTGAAAAAATATTAATCACATTAGAAAAATTTATAAAGCAGGGTAAAATTCGTTATATTGGGTTATCAAATGAAACTTCTTGGGGT
>CAJVZX010000037.1 GCA_913020625.1 uncultured Pelagibacterales bacterium | reverse complement strand
AAAATACATCAATAACAACTGTTATTGCTGATCATTGGAAAAGTTTAGAAAAAATCAATTCTGATCTATTAAAAAACAAAAAAACTATTTGTTTAATTCACTCAAAAGAAATTAATCATCCAATAAATTCAAGTTTAAATAAACGTGTTTTAGAAAGCCTATCAAAAACAGATTATATTGTTTCTAATTCAAATTTTACTAAAAAATTAGCTGTTGATCTAAATTTTAATGAAGAAAAAATAGTAGTAATTAATCCTGGTGTAGAAAAAAATATTAATCCAACTAAAGAAAATATTGAAATAACAAATGTGTTATTAAAAAATTCTTTTCCTAAATTAATAACGATTTCAAGATTTGATAAAAGAAAAAATCATGAAAAAATAATAATGACTATTAGAAATCTTAAGGAAAAGTTCCCAAACATAAAATATCTATGTATTGGATATGGTGAGGAAGAAAATAATTTAAAAAAATTAGTAAAACAATTAAAAATTGAAGATGTGGTTATTTTCAAAAAAAATATCAGTCCTAATCTTAAATCTGCATTTTTACTTCAATCGGACTTGTTTATTATGCCTTCTATTATTTATAAAAAATCTGTTGAAGGATTTGGCATATCCTTCATTGAAGCTGCACAGCAAGGGACAGCATCTATTGGCGGCATAGATGGTGGTGCTTCAGATGCAATAATACATGAAGAAACTGGATTGATTTGTGATGGAAATGATCTTAACTCTATTTACGAAAGTACTTTAAAAATTTTAGAAAATAATAAATATAAAATTTATGGAAACAATGCTAAAGAATTTTCCAAACAATTTGATTGGGACATAATTGTAAAAAAATATCTAAAATTATTAAACTAAAGATATTTCTTTAGAAATTTTCTTGTAAACAAAATCTGCACTAATCTTTTCAAGTTGTTCACTTATAATCGCTTTGAATTTATTTGTTTCAATGCTCACTTTATAAGGGCTTGTATGATGACCAAACAATGTTATGCCTGACGAACCTAAATGAGCTGCCATATGAGCTGGTCCTGTATCGTTAGCAACCACAAACATTGAATCTTTTATTAAAGTTGCAAGTTGTGAAATATTCAGTGGATTTTCATTATCTAGAACACAAATCGCATTTATATTTTTAGCTTCTTCTATTTCAGTTGGGCCTGGAGCAATGACAATTTTAATTTTTTCTCCATGATTTTTTTTTATTAGTTTTATTAGTTCGTTATAGTATGGCCATTTTTTATGAGCTAAGTGAATAGAGCAAAAAGGAAATAAAATAATATAGTTATTTAAACCATATTCTTTTTTTATATTATCTATATTGGAACACGCCCAACTAAAATCAGGTCTCATAGTACAAAAAGTCTTAAGACCAGAGCTCTGTAATTGATGATCAAATCTATTTAATACAGGATTTTTATCAAATTCATCTTTGTTAACATTTTCTGGCAAAGTTGTTTCCGAACTGGACCAAATTCTAGAACTGACAAAATCAAGTTTGCCATGCAATGGAAAAATAATATTTTTATAAAATTTTGTTCTAGAAGAATTTTGAAGATCAAAAACTTTTTCAAAATTTAATTTTTTTAATTTCTTTATTAATGAGTAAAGATAAATTAGATTAAATCTGGATAATCTTTTGTCTAAAATCACCTCATGAATAAATGGGTTTTTTTTAAATAGCTCAAAATAAGGTATTGTGGTTAACAAGTATATTTGATCATCTTTATAATTTTTAAATATGTCTTGAATTGCCCCACTAGCTTGGGCTATATCACCTAAAGAGCCATGTTTGATAATTAAAATATTTGACATTAAAATTTAAATTAACATAGTTTATAAATATTAAATGAAAAAAATCCTAGTTGAAATATCTGCTGGTGAATTATTAGATAAAATAAGTATTTTACATATTAAACTTGATAAAATTAAAGATAAAAATTTACTAGATTTTATCAAAAAGGAATATGAGGTCCTTATCCAAGAAAGAGATAAAAATATTGATCTTAATGATGAAATTAACAATCTTTATATTGAATTAAAAACTGTTAATGAAAAACTTTGGATAATTGAAGATGAAAAAAGACTTTGTGAAAAAAACTCAAAATTTGATGAAAAATTTATTCAAGTTTCAAGAGATATCCACTTTTTAAATGATAGAAGAGCTGTAATTAAATTAAATATTAACAAAATTTTAGGTTCAAATATCAGAGAAATAAAACTATACACAAAGTATTAAAAATTTTATTTTGGATAATACAATCTTTTTTCCAAAAATTTTATAAAGTTGTGTATTATGAACGTCATCAATAAGTAAATACTTCCAGCAACAATAAATACTTCTACTGGTCTGAAAGTTGTAGATATAATATGTTTTGCTACTCCCGTGAGGTCAAGAAGAGTTACAGTGCTTGCTAAAGAAGTTCCTTTTAACATTAATATCATCTCATTACCATAAGCTGGTAAAGATTGTTTTATAACTATCGGTAATTTAATTTTGAAAAAGGTATGTGTTTTATTCAAACCCAGTCCTTCTGCTGCCTCTAAAATTCCCTTATTAATAGTTTCAAATGCTGACCTAAATATTTCTGAAGAATAAGCTCCAGTATTTAAAGTAAATGCAAGAATTGCACATGAATATGGTTCTTTTAAAAAAATCCAAAGAAAAGATTCTCTTATCCATTCCACCTGACCAAGACCAAAATATATTATAAAAATTTGAACTAATAACGGAGTTCCTCTAAAAATATATGAATAATAATAGGATATAAAAAAAAGTATTTTATTTTTGCTTGTCCTCAAAATAGCAAAAAAAACACCAACAAATATACCAAAGAATAGTGATAAACAAGTTAACTCAATAGTTAATTTTGTTGCTTTTAACAACCTTGGAAAATGCTCTGAGATGAAATCCAAATCCATTTAATATCCTTTGTTATAATGTTGTTCTAATTTGTTAAATAATTTCATACTAAAAAAGGTCAAAAATAAATACAAGACAGCTGCAAAAGAATAAAAGAATAGAGGGTCTCTAGTTGATCCAGCGGCAATATATGACATTCTCATAATTTCTACTAATCCTGTAACTGATATTAAAGATGTATCTTTTAGAGTAATTTGCCAAACATTGCTTATATTAGGCAGTGCTAATCTCAACATTTGTGGAATAATTATTTTGTAATAATAAATTTTTTTTTGAAAACCTAAAACTTCAGAAGCTTCAAATTGGCCTTTGTTAATAGATTGAATTGCTCCTCTAAAAACTTCTGTTGAATATGCTCCTGATATAATTCCAATTGATATTGCGCCAGTTATAAAAGCATTAATTTCAATGTATCCGTCATAACCAAATATTTTAGCTACATACATAACTGCACCACTGCCACCAAAAAAAAACAAATATATTACTAAAAGTTCAGGAACACCTCTAAAGACTGTAGTGTAAAAACTTCCAATCAAATTTAATATTCTAATTTTTGATAGTTTAAATGATGCAAAAATTGCGGCTAAAAAAAAACCAATAAATATTGCTGCTGCGGCAACTGCTATGGTCATGAGGGTTGCAAAAAAAAGTTCGTCTCCCCAACCAGTATCTCCGTAAGCTAAAAGTCCCATATATTTTAAGGCGATAGAATTAAACTATCGCCTTAAAAATTAAATTATTACATAGAAGCATCAAAGCCAAACCACTTAATAGCTAGTTCGCTTATCTTGCCACTTTTTCTTGCTTGATCAATAGCTTTATTAAAGGCTTTAAGAAGTTCAGTATCATCTTTTCTGATACCAACACCTACACCATTGCCAAATGCACCACCTGATAAAGTAGGACCAATTAATACAACTGGCTTACCAGATTTTTCAGCATAGTCAGTAAAAGCAACCGCTGCTGCTAGGGCCGCATCACATCTTCCTGCTGCCAAATCTAGATTAACTTCATCTTGAGTTTTGTACGTTCTAACAGTTACACTCCCAACATCACCTGACTCTAAAAAGTTTTGATGAATAGTTGCTGTTTGTACACAAACAGTTTTACCAGCTAAAGCACCTGTTAAAGTTTTAAGTGCACTCTTAACATTAGATCCACCTAATGATAAATTTATACCTGACGGAGTATCCATTCCCTCAAGACTGGATCCTTTCATAACTGCTAATTGTGCAACTTCATCTGCATAACCTTGTGAGAAATTAATAACTTTCATTCTTTCACCAGTAATAGACATTCCAGCCATGATTGCATCGTACTTTCTCATAATCAGTCCTGGTATCATTCCATCCCAATCTTGTTCAACAATAGTACAATCCGCTTTCATGTAAATGCAAAGCCAATTAGCAAGTTCAACTTCAAACCCAATTAACTTTCCAGATTCATCTTTTGCATTCCACGGTGGATAAGCACCTTCAGTTCCTATTTTTACACTACCTGCTTGAGCGTTTGAAAATAATATCGCTAATACAGCTATTGTAGATAGAAAAGATTTAAATATGTTTTTCATATTCCCCCTTTATTAATAAATAAATATAATAGTAGGGTTAAAAAAAAGATTATTCCAGAAAAATTATTACTTGAAATAGTTGAATTATTTAAGATTTCATGATGGAAGATGCAAAATTCCACACACAATCAAAGCTTGGTATATAAACTCTATCTACAGTAGAATTACCAAAATTTTTATTTAAAACAGATATCCAATTTTTGACTTGTTTCGGTTTTTTGTCTTGACTCCCAACCTGCGCAGTCAATACACCATCGGGCTTTAAAATCCTTTTTAAATTTTTCATATTTTTTGCTGCAAGATCTATACAATATTGATCATCGTTTAGATCAACAAAAATTTTATCATATTTTGAATCTTCAACAGATTTTATACTTTCAAAAGCATCACCCCAAATATATTTAACTGAATTACTTTCATTAACTTTATTTCCAATTTTCGACAAATATTTTTTACAAATTTCCACCACTTCAGGATCAAGCTCATACCAATCGATTAAGTTAAATCCTTTAGAAATACATTTTCGTGCAACACCTCCGTCACCACCTCCAATAATTGCAGCATTAATATTATTTTGATTTAAATTCATTGCAGACTTAACAAATTGGTCACTATACAAATGTTCATCTCTTTCACAAACTTGGAGTTCATTATCTATAAATAATGCTTTACCAAATTCCTCTAAATTTAAGATTTCTAGATGTTGTCCAACTTTAGATGTAAAATCTTCTAGAACATCTTTAACAACATAAAATTTCTTTTGACCTGGTGTACTATAAATATCATCATATAAAGCAACATCATCTCTATTAAAGTTTTTAACAACTATCCTTTTATGTTTAATTTCTTTTTTAATAATATCTATTGCTACAGAAGGTGATTTTTTTCCACATGTAAAAAAATCAAAACTTATGACATCCTTTTCAGGAAATGTATGGAAACTCATATGGCTCTCAGCTAAAAGTGCAATTAATGTAAATCCTTGAGGCTCAAATTTATGTCGATTAATACTTAAAATTTCTACTTTTGCAGCTTTAGCAATTTTATAGACAATTTTTTCATAAAAAGCCGCTGTATAATCTTTCGTGGCTCCAAGAATATCTAAAGTTATGTGCTCCCCAACTTTAACCATAAAAAATTCCTTTTTTTAAGAATCGTTTATTAAAACTAATCAAATTTTTCCCTTCTTTCAAATAAAAAACTGCTATAAAAGATTTATAAATACGGAGTTGATTTTGAAAAATAGTTGGTCAGTTAATAAAGCTAGAAAATATATAAAAAAATATAAAAATCTTGGTTTTTCTGAAGATTTAGCTCTACGGGTGTATACTACTAGATTATTAGGAAGAAATAAGAAATTAGTTCTTCATGGAGGAGGAAACACTTCAGTAAAAACAAAAATTAAAGATATTGATGGTAAAAAATATGATGTCTTGTGTGTTAAAGGAAGCGGATGGGATATGGCTGATATTGAACCAGAAGGACTTCCTGCTGTTAAATTAGAACCTTTGCTATCACTCAAGAATAAAAAATACCTGTCTGATGAAAATATGGTTAGCTACCAAAAAAAGAATCTAATCAATATTAAATCTCCCAATCCTTCTGTTGAAACATTTTTGCATGCTTTTTTGCCATTTAAATATGTAGATCATACTCATGCAGATGCAATCTTAAACATAACTAACAGGCCAGGTGGATTAAATTTTTGTAAAAAAATATTTGGACATAAAGTTAGTATCGTTCCTTATGTGATGCCTGGTTTTATGTTATCTAAAAAAGTAAGCGAGATTTATTCAGTAAATCCAAATATAAATTGTTTAATTTTAATGAATCATGGAATTTTCACTTTTGCTGATGAAGCTAAAGAAGCCTATAGCTTAATGATAAAATATGTTTCACAAGCTGAAAGGGCTATTAAAAAACTAAAAGTTAAAAAAATTAAACAAATTAAAAATTTCTCTACAAAATTCACTGCTCAAGAAATAGCTCCAATAATAAGAGGTCTTTCATCTAACAACAAAGATCAAAAATTCATAGTTAATTACAGATTAAATAAGCATTTAAAATATTTCATGAATGGAAAAAATGTTAGATCTTATTCATCAAAAGGAACAGCAACACCAGATCATGTAATTAGAGTTAAACCTTTTCCTTTAATAATTACACCTAAAAAAAATTCTTCCATTGAAGAATTTAAACTAACAGCAGAAAAAGCATTTAACAATTATAGAAAAAAATATGTCAATTATTTCAATGTAAACAAAAACAAAGTTAAAGGAAAAAAAGTAATGTTGGACACTTCCCCAAGAGTAGTTTTTGTACAAAACATTGGAATGTTTAGTATTGGAAAAGACTTAAATTCTGCAAAAATCGCTGGAGATCTAACAGATACAAATGCTAAAGTTATTGCATCAGTTGAAGAAACTTCTACTTATAAATTTATTCCAGAGAAAGATCTTTTTGATGTTGAGTATTGGACATTAGAACAAGCTAAAATTAAAAAACAAAAAAAACTTCTTGAAGGTAATGTTGTTGTAATTACCGGTAGTACAGGAACTATAGGCTTTGAAACTTATAAAATCTTTAAAAGTTATGGAGCTGAAGTTATTCTGCTTGATTATAATCTAGAAAGATTAAAAGATTTACAATCTAAAATTAAAGA
>CAJVZX010000036.1 GCA_913020625.1 uncultured Pelagibacterales bacterium | reverse complement strand
TTAAATTATCAAAAGATTTATTTAGAAAATATGGTTGGCCCACAATTGATATAACCAGAAAATCTGTAGAAGAAACAGCCGCATCTGTAATTAAGATATATGATATAATGCACAGTAGATGATTAAAAATATTATTTTAGCATCTAAAAGCGAAGTAAGAAAAAAAATATTATCAGACCATGGAATAAATTGTGAAGTAATACCTGCAAAAGTGGATGAGGAAATGGTAAAAGAATCTCTTTTAAAAGCTAAAGCAACCCCAGAATTAGTTTCTAAAAATTTAGCAGAGTTAAAAGCCAATAAGGTAAGTGAAAGAAAATATGATGATTTAGTATTAGGAGCAGATAGCGTTATAGATTTAAATGGTAAACTTATTTCAAAACCAGCAAATAGAGACGAAGCTTTCAAAATACTTCAAAAACTGAACGGTCAAAAACATCAATTAATTAGCTCTGTTTGTATATCTAAAAATGGTTCTGTGATATGGAATCATACCGATAAAGCTAGTTTGACAATGAAACAAATGAACGATGAAGAATTAAAAACATATTTAACCAAAATAAAGGATGAAAAATTATATGCTTATAATGTCTATCAAATCGAGGCCGAGGGCAGATCTCTTTTTTTAAAAATAGAAGGAGATGAAAATACTATTATGGGTTTGCCGGTTAAGCAAATAAAGGAATATTTGAATATATTAAAATGAAAAAATATTTAGTTATAGGAAATCCCATTGAACATTCGCTTTCACCCAAATTGCACAATCATTGGATTAAGGAAAACAATATAAGCGCTGTTTATGATAAAAAACAGCTTAATGAAAATGATATTGAGGGAATAATTAATGAAGTTAAAAATGAAAAGATTGACGGGATAAATGTGACGATTCCATTTAAGAAATCAGTCATTTCCTTTCTTGATCAATTAACTCCTCTTGCTGATCAAACTCAATCGGTAAATACAATCTTTAGAAAAAACAATAAAGTTATTGGTGACAACACAGATATTGGTGGATTTGAGCTCGGATTTAAGCACATTAATTATGATCTTAAAAATAAGAAAGTTTTTATTTTAGGAGCTGGAGGAGTTGTTTCTTCAATCATATTAGCTTTGAAAAGATTAGGAGCAGCTAAAATTTCTTTAAGCAACAGAACAAAAAAAAAAGCTGAAAATTTAAAAAAAATCCATTCAGATTTAGAGGTTATAGATTGGGGACAAACACCTGACTTTAATATGATAATTAATGCTACAAGCCTAGGTTTGAAAAATGATGATCAGATAAAATTAGATTATGCTGGCATCAGCCCAAATAAATTATTTTATGATGTTATTTACAATCCAGGTCAAACAAACTTTCTTTTGAAGGCAAAACAATTTGGAAATCAAATTGAAAATGGCAAAATGATGTTTATTTATCAAGCTCAATTAGCATTTAAAATTTGGCACAATATTTTGCCAAAAATTGATAAAAAATTATTAGATTTATGATTAGAATTGGCATTGTTGGAGATATAGGTTCCGGTAAAAGTTATGTTGCCAAACAATTTGGTTATCCAGTTTTTAATGCAGATGTTGAGGTTGCTAAGTTATATAGAAAAAGCAGAAAGTGTTATAAAAAATTAAAAAAAGCGCTTCCTAAATACATAATTTCTTTTCCTGTAAATAAAAAAGAAATTTCCAAAGCAATTATGGTTAATCAAAACAATCTTAAAAAAGTTGTCAAAGTCATTCATCCAGAGGTTCGTTTTAATATGAATAAATTTATAAAGAAAAATAAATATAAAAAAATTGTTGTTTTGGATATTCCATTATTAATGGAAAACAAAATTAATAAGAGAAATGATATTTTAATTTTTGTAGATGCTAAAAAGAAAGAAATAAATAAAAGGTTGAATAAAAAAAAAAATTTGAAAATTATAAAAAAATTAAAAAAACTTCAACTTTCTCTAGAAATTAAAAAAAAAAAATCAGATTTTATAATAAAAAATAATTTTACTAATAATAAAATTAAAAAAAATGTTAAAAGGGTATTAGAAAAAATTTTATTAAATGATTGAAATTGTTTTAGATACAGAAACAACAGGTTTATCTGTTAAGGATGGACATAGAATAGTTGAAATTGGTTGTGTAGAGCTGGCAAACAGAATACCAACAAAAAACATATTTCATTGTTATCTTAACCCGGAACGTAAAATTTCAGAAGATGCTTTTAAAATCCACGGATATTCAGATGAATTTTTAGCAAACAAGATAAAATTTATTGAAATTGCAGATAAATTTCTTAATTTTATAGGTGATAAAAATTTAGTCATTCATAATGCAAGTTTTGACTTGGCGCATATAAATAATGAACTTCAAATAATCGGAAAAAAACCTCTAAGCAACTCTAGAATTATAGATACTTTAGAAATTGCAAGGGAAAAATTTCCCGGCTCACAAATCAGTTTAGATGCTTTATGTAAAAAATTTAGAATTGATAGCTCAAAAAGAGAAAAACATAGTGCAGTCAAAGACTGTGAATTATTAGCTAAAGTATATGTTAATTTAATGGATGAAAAAGAGCCATCATTAGATTTTTCCGACGATAAAATATTAAAATATGCTAAACAAAAAAGAAATGTGATAATTAAATATTCTAAAAAAATTGTAAAACCAACAACAGAAGAAATTAAGTTACATAAGGATTTTTTAAAGAAAGAATTAAAAAAAAATTATTTTAATTAATTAATCTGTCGTTATATAATTTCTCAAAATTAATTTTTTCCCCTAGTTTAACTTCTGGGAAACCTGAGTTTTTTAATAAAGATAAAAAAGCATTTTCTAATCTTGGATAAATTTCATTAGGAACTTCACATATAACTATTTTTTCTATATTTTTTTTATCTATAATATCTCCAATAATTTTAATTATAGTTGTGTAAATAATTTCAAAATGTGATCTTTTATTTTCTAAATTTTTGTCTTCAAACTTTAATATGGTGTTTATCTCAACAATTTTATTTTTTAATGGACGACTTTTAATATCAATATGCAAACTATATTTTGCAATATTATCTTTAACAAAAAGAAAAGTCTCAACATCCTGAGTTTCACAAGACATATCTTTAATAAACTCAGCTAAAATTTTATAATTTTTAGTCATAATTAATCCTCTTTGTCTTCAAACTCTCCTTCAATAACATTATTATTTAGATTATTTTTACTTTTAACGTTTTCTGAAAATTTATTCACAAAAACTTTTCTTGTTGGAGGAAATATTAATAAAAAACCAAGTAAGTCTGTAGCAAAACCTGGCAAAATAAGAAGAAGAGCTGCAAAAGCTAGTGCTGCACCGGAAATTATTTCATAAATCGGTATTTCATCTTTCTTTAATTGAGGAATGGCTGATCTTAAAGTATTAAAGCCTTCGTATCTTGCATAAATTACACCGATAATTGCAGTAATTAATGTTAAAGAAATGGTATTGTATGCACCTATATAAGATCCAACTTTTATAAATAAAAAAATTTCTATTAAAGGAACTGCAATAATTAATATAAATAATCTGTTCATTTGCCTTAATGTAACTATTGTTTATTGAAATAAACCATTATACTCAATAAAATATAACAAAAAAAACATGAATTACAGCTTTGAATATATAGATATTATCCTTTTAGCAATGATTGCTGGCTTTATTTTTTTAAGATTAAGAGGGATCTTAGGAAGAAGAACAGGACGTGAAGAGAGTTTTGGTAGTCAATTTGGTAGAGAATTAGCTAAAAAAAAATCTCAAAAAGATGAAGCAAAAGTTGGTTTAGATAAATTTGATGATGATGCAAAAGATCAATTTATTGAAGGAGCAAAAATTGCATATGAAAAAATTATTGTAGCTTTCGCTAAGGGTGAAAAAAACATTTTAAAACCTCTTCTAGGTAAAAAAATATATAAAAATTTTTCTGATGAAATTGATAAAAGAAATAAAGAAAATTTAAAATCGGAACTAACATTTGTTGGTGTTAAATCTGCAAAAATTAAAAATTTTGAAAAAAAAGACAATATTTATATTTTTACTGTGAACTTTATAAGCGAAATTATTACGTGTAAAAAAGATAAAAATAATAAAATTGTAGAGGGAAATCCAGATATAATTAAAACAGCCAATGATGTATGGAAATTTTCTAAAAATATGTGGAGCACGAATCCAAATTGGTATTTAATAGAAACTCAAGTTTGATTTGAAAAAAAAACCTACATTGGAAGATCTTAATGTTTGGAAAAAATTTATATTTAGTAAAAAACCAATAAAAGATAAAGATGCTTATTTAGATCAAAATAAACCAGGACGATTTTTAACTAAAAAAATTGATCTTCATGGTTATACTTTAGATGAGGCAAATTTAAAAACAAAAGAATTAATTTTAAGCTACTATAAACAAAATATATATAAAGTTATTATAATTACAGGAAAAGGATCAAAATCAGACAATGAAAAAAATCCTTATATTTCAAAAGATCTGAGTCTTTTAAAATATTCAGTGCCTCATTATCTAAAAACTAATGAAAGTTTAAAACAAGTCATTAAAAATATATCTCAGGCAGATATCAAAGATGGTGGAGAAGGCGCTTTTTATGTTTATTTAAAAAAATTTAAAGAATAAATTTAGATAAATCAATATCTTTTACTAATTCACCTACATTTTTTTCAACATAATTTTTATCAATAACTATTTTTTCTCCACCTCGATCTGTGGCTGTGAAACTAATATCATCCAGTATTTTTTCTATTATTGTGTGGAGTCTTCTTGCTCCTATGTTTTCAATTGTGTTATTAACTTCCATCGCAATTTTAGCAATCTTATCAATCCCATCTTCAGAAAATTCAAGATCTACATTTTCAGTTTTGAGTAATGCTACGTATTGTTTGATTAAACTATTATCAGGCTCTTTAAGAATTTTTTTAAAATCATCACTTGTTAAAGCTTCTAACTCTACCCTTATAGGAAGCCTTCCCTGAAGCTCTGGTAATAAATCAGATGGTTTAGCTAGTTGAAATGCTCCAGATGCTATGAACAAAATATGATCAGTTTTAATTGGTCCATATTTAGTACTAACGGTTGTGCCTTCAATCAAAGGTAATAAATCTCTTTGTACTCCTTCTCTAGATACATCTCCACCAACACGGTCTACTCTTGCTGAAATTTTGTCAATTTCATCTAAGAAAACTATACCATTATTTTCAGTAGAGATTTTTGCTGATTTAACTATTTTATCTTGTTCAATAAGTTTATCAGATTCTTCATTAATTAAAATCTCATGAGATTCTTTAACAGACATTTTCTTTTTTTTAGGTTTAGATCCCATTGATTTGCCAAGTATTTCACCAATATTAACCATGCCCACGTTTGCGCCTGGCATTCCAGGAATTTCAAAAGATGGCATTGATGGACCTTCATTTACATCAACCTCAATTTCATTATTGTCTAAATCACCATCTCTTAATCTTTTTCTAAAACTTTCTTTTGTGGCCACGCTTGCTCTTTCACCTACTAGAGCATTTAAAACCCTTTCTTCAGCAGCTTTTTGTGCTTTTGTAAAAATTTCTTTTCTCTTTTTTATTTTTTCCATAGAGATTGCTATTTCAAGTAGATCTCTTACAATCTGTTCTACATCTCTTCCAACATATCCAACCTCGGTAAATCTTGTTGCTTCAACTTTTACAAATGGTGCTTCAGCTAGCTTTGAAAGTCTTCTAGAAATTTCTGTTTTGCCGACACCCGTTGGACCAATCATTAAAATATTTTTTGGTAACACTTCTTCCTTTAACTGACCTTCTAAGGCTTGACGTCTCCATCTATTTCTTAATGCAATAGCAACAGCTCTTTTTGCTTTGTTTTGGCCAATAACAAATCTATCTAACTCTGAAACTATTTCTCTTGGTGACAAAGCACTTACATAAGATTTTTGATCTTTATTTGTTTTTTTTACTTTAGGTTTGAATTCTTTAATATTTGATTTTTCCATTATATTTTTTCAATTTTAATATTATTATTTGTGAAAACACAAATTTCAGAAGCTACTTCAATTGATTTTTTTGCAATTTCTTCAGCAGATAATTTTGTATCCATTAGCACTCTTGCAGCAGCTAAGGCAAAATTACCACCTGATCCAATTGCAATTATGTTATCTTCAGGTTCTAGAACATCACCTGTGCCAGATATAATAAAACTTTTTTCTTTATCTCCAATGGCCATTAATGCTTCTAGTCTTCTTAAATATTTGTCCGTTCGCCAGTCTTTGGCCAATTCCACTGCTGCTCTCGTTAAATTTCCAGCATGCTTCTCTAGTTTTGCTTCTAATCTTTCGAACAATGTAAGTGCATCAGCGGTTGATCCAGCAAATCCTGCAATAACATTTCTTTTTTCAATTTTTCTTACTTTAGTTGCTGTTTTTTTTATTATGGTATTACCCATACTGACTTGGCCATCTCCAGCCACAACAACATCATTATCTTTTCTAATTAAGACAATAGTAGTACCGTGCCATATATTGTTTTCACTCATGATTATGTTTATGTGGATATTTATTTGAATTCTTCAAGTGTACCATTTGAATTTATTGATATAATTACTGTTTAATTATATATCTTCTAAAATAAAATAATGTCCAGAAAAGCCAAAATAACAAGAAAGACCAAAGAAACCAGCATTCATGTTGACTTGAATATTGATGGAAAAGGAAAATATAAAGTTGATACAGGAATTGGTTTTTTAAATCATATGCTGGAACAACTATCAAAGCATTCATTAATGGATTTAAAACTTATAGCAAAAGGAGATACTCATATTGATCTTCATCACACCACTGAGGATACTGGCATTGCAATTGGGGAATGTTTAAAAAAAGCATCAAATAAATTCATAGGCATAAGACGATATGCTCATGTTATGATACCTATGGATGAGACTTTAACTAGAGTAGTAATTGATGTTTCTAATAGACCATATTTAATTTGGAAAGTTAAATTAAAAGTGGAAAAATTAGGAGAAATGGATACAGAGTTGTTTAAGGAATGGTTTCAAGCTTTTTCACAAGCTGCTGGTATCACACTACATATTGAAAATGTTTATGGGGATAATAGTCATCATATAATTGAGTCTTGTTTTAAAGGACTTGCAAGATCATTACGTGAAGCCTTAGAAATAGATAAAAGAATTAAAAATAGAGTTCCTTCAACCAAGGGCGTTTTATAAATTAAAAATGTCGATTACAGTAATTGACTATGGTTCTGGCAATTTAAAGTCAGCAGCTAAAGCACTCGAAGCTGCTGCTAACAATATAAATTTAAATTT
>CAJVZX010000035.1 GCA_913020625.1 uncultured Pelagibacterales bacterium | reverse complement strand
ACCTATGATCCTTTTATCTAATAATATATTTTGTATTATTTATATATTCTACTCACCAATAAAATGATGAGAAATTATTCTTTTTTGAGGCTGAAGACGATGTTCAAATAAATAAAGTCCTTGCCATGTGCCAAGAATAATTTTTCCATTCTTAATGCTTAAAATTAAATGACTATTTGTTAAAGCAGATTTAATATGTGCCGGCATATCATCTATACCCTCCATTGTGTGCTTATACAAATTATTATCCATTGGTACTAATTTATTAAAAAAAAATTTTAGATCATGCAATACATCAGGATCTGCATTTTCTTGAATAATTAATGACGCACTAGTATGAAGAACATTAATACTTAAAATTCCATTACAAAATTTTTTAGTACTTACCCAATCTTTAGTTTTTTCAGTAAAGTCATATAAATTTTGACCTTTTGTTTTTATTATTATTTCATGAAAAAATTGTTTCATAATTTTTTTTTTATTTTAAATTCTGTACCATATGGTGATCTAGAACCTTTTCTTAAACCAAAAGGTCCTGGTATAAAAATAGTTAAAGGTTTAGTGCCAGGTTTTAAGTCTACCCTATGCAAATTATTCGCTGATCTAAAACCTATATATCCAGGAGGTCTCCAATGTTTTCCATTTTTTAAAATTTCCCAATATCCTCCTCTCAAAATTATGGTTATATAAGGACACATGTGACTATGAACACCGTCCCCATGATCATCATCAAGCAGTTCATGAATTATTATATTAAAAGGAAACCACTTAGGTCTATTTCTAAAAAGTAAGTAGTAACGGTTCATCCAAGGTTTAGCTTTATGGTATTCTGGATGTGATTTTCCTCGATCTAATAATAATTTTTTTCTACCAATTTTTTCTAGAAATTTTAAAAACATTATATTTAAAATAATACATATTCTTAATTTAATACAACTACCGCATTATTTCTAAAAATATATAAATTGCTATTACTAATAAACGGTTCAGATAGTTTAGATTTACTAACTTTATAAATTTGATCTAATTGGCTATCAAAAATTGAATAGACCATGAGTTTGCCGCTAATGGTTGTGACATATAGCTTATTCGATGCAATGACAAAACCCTGAATAGCATCAACTTCTTTTCTGCCTTTTTTCTTAAAATTTATTGATAAATCAGTAATTCTTATAATGTCCCCTCTCTTGGCATCAATAACTACGAGATATCCTTTATTTGAGATTGTAAATATTAAGTCATCAATAATAATAGGTCTTAAGGCTGAATTCACGTTTTGCATCCAATTTATAATACCGGAGTTAGCATCTAATGAATAAAAATTATTGTTGTTATTAGATAAAAAAATAGAATTATTGTATAAAACTAAATCAGAAATTTTTAAAAAATCTATTTCACTTCTCACTAAAGTATTTTGTGTAGGTATCTGCCAAATTAAACTACCAGTTTCTAAATCAATTTTAAATACATCACCTATAGAATTTACAAAAATTAATGAGTCTTTATGAATAATCAATGATAATTTTTTAAATGTTTTAATTAAAACTGTTTGAGTTTTAAAATTCCATATTTTTGAGCCATCCTTAGCAGAAAAACACCACAAAGAATTATTGGTATCTATTAATAATATTTTATTATTAATTATTTTTAATTGAGAGTTAAATGTCGTATTAATTTGTTTTTCCCAAATAATTTTTCCTGTATCAATATTTACTGCATAATATTTTCCTAAATTATCAGCCATAAATAATATTTTGTTAGAAACAGCTAGAGAAATGTTAAAAATTTTATTTCTTTCTTTTTTATTATAAATTTTTGTCTTCCATAGAAGCTTTGAATTTTTATTAAATTTGAAAACTGAACCATTATTATCGTAAAAGATTATAAAATCATTAGAAATTATTAAATCAGGTTCTTGAATGTTTCTTTTTTTTATTTTTTTAAATTTAAATTTTGAAAATTTTTTAACTTTTCCATTAAAACTCATATGAGGTATTAAGTTAGATAAATTAATATCTGAAAATAACCAATTCTGATTGGATAAAGTTTTTTCTTTTAGGGTTATTTGTAAATTTGGATTAAATTCTTCTTTTATGGTATTTTTATCTTTGGTTAATTTAATTAATTTAATTTCTTCTGGTTTAATTTCTTCATAATTAGTCCAAAGACCTGATTTATTATCAAAGGAACAATTGTTAAATAATAAAAATAATAAAACTAATCTTAAAATTTTACTCACTAAAATTACTCCTCAATCTTGATTGAGCTTGAAATGCAATATTTTGATTTGTTTTTTCATCACTTAATATTTGAATATAAAAATCTTTAGCTTTTTGCTTTTCATCTTTTGAAAGAAAATAATCACCTAGCAATAATAATGAATGTGACTTCCATATACTGTCAGAATTAATAATTGGTTTTAAAATTTCAATTAATTCATTTTCTAATTTAAACTCAGAATTAAAAAGAGCTTTTTTATAAATAAGTAAATTTTTCATTTCTTTATCCAAAGAAACATTTTTAATTATCTGATCAAATAGTAAATTAACTTCTTGATTAGATTCAATGATGTTATTGTCTATCAAAAAAAATAAAGATAATGGAGCATAAGTAGCATTATTTGTATTAATTATTTCATTAAATTCTTTGATATAATAATCTTTGTTTTCACTTTCATATGTTGTGGATGCAACAACATACTTGTTAGCTAATTTCAAATAATTTTTTTTTTTATAATCCTGATAAAAAAAAGTAGAAAAAATAAATGTAATAAATATAAATATAAATGAATAAATTTTATTTTTATTTTTTAAAATAAAATTTTTAATTTTCTCATTTTTGGCATCTTTACTAATTATTGCTATTTCTTCATCCATAAAATTAAACCATGCTTCTTAGTACATACTGAAGTATTCCGCCATTTTTATAGTATTTTATTTCATTTTCTGTATCTATTCTTACAAGTAATTCTATTTTTTTCATAGATCCATCCATTGATTTTATTTCGCATTCAATTTTTTCTCTTGGTTTAATGCCTTTTTCAATTTGTAAAAAACTGATCAATTCAGAACCTATAAGATTTAACTTTTTTTTATCAAAACCATCTTCAAATTGTAAAGGCAAAATACCCATACCTACTAAATTTGATCTATGAATTCTTTCAAAACTTTCTGCAATCACAGCTTTGATTCCAAGTAACTTAGTTCCTTTTGCTGCCCAATCTCTAGATGATCCAGTTCCATATTCTTTACCAGCAATAACAACTAAATCCTCTCCACGTTTTTTATACTCTACGGAAGCTTCATAAATTGTTGTAATTTTTCCTTCTGGATATAATTTTGTATAACCTCCTTCTTTACCTTCAACAATTTCATTTTTAATTCTAATATTTCCAAAAGCTCCTCTCGTCATAACCTCATGATTTCCTCTTCTTGCACCATATGAATTAAAATCTTTTTGCTGAATCTGATGTTTCATAAAATAGTCACCTGTTGGACTTTCTTTTTGTATTGTTCCCGCTGGAGAGATATGATCTGTTGTTACAGAATCTCCAAGAATTAAAAGTGGTCTTGCATTTTTAATTACTTTAAAGCCTTCAGGTTTTTCAGTCATGTTTTCAAAAAATGGTGGTTTTTTTACATATGTAGATTCATTTTGCCAATCATAAATGCTAGTTTCTTTGGTTTTAATTATTTGCCATTCTTTTGGACCTTTAAAAACATTCGAATATCTATTATTAAACATTTTTGCATTTATTGAAGATCTCATTAGTTCTTCTATTTCTTTATTTGTTGGCCAAATGTCTTTTAAATAAACATCTTTATCATTTTTATCTTTGCCCAATGAGTCTCTATATAAATCAAAATTCATAGATCCTGCAATCGCGTAAGCAACTACTAAAGGAGGTGAGGCTAAATAATTTGCTTTAACATCAGGATTAATTCTTCCTTCAAAATTTCTATTTCCAGATAAAACTGAAACTGCATATATGTCTTCATTTTTAATCGCATTAGAAATATTTTCTTTAAGTGGACCAGAATTACCAATGCAAGTAGTACAACCATAGCCAACAAGATTAAATCCTAATTCATCTAAATATTTATTAAGATTAGCTTTTTCTAAATAATCTGTAACTACCTGTGAACCTGGCGCCAAAGAAGTTTTAACCCATGGTTTAACAGTTAATCCCTTTTCAATTGCTTTTTTTGCTACTAATCCTGCGCCTATTAAAACATTTGGATTTGAAGTATTGGTACAAGATGTAATAGCTGCAATTACGATATTTCCATCACTTAAATTAAAATTTTCTGCATTAACTTTTACATTTTTTTCTTTACTTCTTTTTGTATTTTCATAAAAGACTTTTTTAAATTCTGTAGACGCTTTAGATAACAAAACTTTATCTTGTGGTCTTTTTGGACCTGAAATACTTGGAAAGACAGTTGACAAATCTAAGCTTAAAATATGTGAAAAAACCAAATCATTGCTTGCCCATAAGTTTTGTTCTTTTGCATAAGATTTAACTAAAGATATTGTATTTCTATCTCTTCCTGAAAGTTCTAAATATTTAATAGTTTCTTCATCGATTGGAAAAAAACCACATGTAGCTCCATATTCTGGAGCCATATTTGCAATAGTAGCTCTATCAGCAAGAGTTAAATTTTTTAATCCATCTCCATAAAATTCAACAAATTTACCAACTACACCTTTTTTTCTCAATATTTCAACTACAGTTAAAACTAAATCTGTTGCTGTAGTACCTTCATTTAATTTTCCATCAATCTTAAACCCAACCACTTCTGGAATTAACATAGAAATAGGCTGTCCTAACATTGCAGCTTCTGCTTCAATACCTCCTACTCCCCAGCCAAGTACAGATAAACTATTTATCATTGTAGTATGACTATCGGTTCCAACTAATGTATCCGGATAAGCATATTTATTTCCACCAAATTCAGATGACCAAACTACTTTGGCTAAATATTCAAGATTAACTTGGTGACAAATTCCTGTTCCTGGAGGAACAACTCTAAGATTATTAAAAGCATTTTGACCCCACTTTAAAAATGAATATCTTTCTCCATTCCTAAAAAATTCTTTTTCAACATTCTGACTAAAAGAATTTTTTCCAGCATAACTATCAACCATTACAGAGTGATCAATTACTAAATCTACAGGTGATAACGGATTAATTTTATTTGGATCAATATTTTTTTCTTTTACTGCATCTCTCATGGCTGCCAAATCTACAATAGCTGGTATTCCTGTATAATCTTGCATTAATACTCTTGCAGGTCTGTATGCAATTTCTGTATTAGATTTTTTATCTTTTAACCAATTTTTAACAGCTTCAATTTGAGATTTATCTATACTTTTACCATCTTCAAACCTTAAAAGATTTTCTAGTAAAATTTTTAATGAATTTGGAAGCTTGCTAATACCTTCTAATCCATTTTTTTCTGCTTCTGACAAACTAAAATATTTATACTCTGAGCCATTAATATTTAATGATTTAATACAATTAAAAGAATTTTTTTTTCCAAATTTCATAATTTAAACGTAAAGCATTATAACACATATAATAAGCAAGAATGACATTGTGTAATTATATATTGTTAAAAATCTTTCATTATTTGCAAATCGTTGAAGAAATTTACCTAGCAAACTCCACGACATAATACTTGTAAAACTAAAAAAAATTGCAAAACTTATAACTATAATTGAATCTCTTACAAAATTTTCGTTTTGACTAATAAATGTAGAAACTGTTATGATTGCAATTAAAACCGCTTTGGGATTAATAAACTGAAAGATAATCATATTAAAAAATTTCGCAGGATTTTTTATTTCTTTTTCATCAGATTTGTTACTAAAAGCAATTTTGTAAGCCATATATATTAAAAAACCTGATCCAAGTATTTTCAAAATTTCTTGAAACATTGGAAATTTATTAAAAACAATAGCCAAGCCTGAATTAACTGCAATTAAAACTATAGGAAATCCAAATGTAACTCCGTATATTAACGGAAGAGTTTTTTTTATTCCAAAATTAAAACCCGAATATGAAGCTAATAAATTATTTGGTCCTGGTGAAAAGGCACCAACAAATAAAAAAATAGCTAGTGCAGGAATATCTGGATACATAATTATTGAATTATGCTATTTCCAAACCGTTTTCAACTTTTTGAGAAGGGTGTACTAAAACTACTTTTCCATCTTTTTCTATTGCTCCCAAAATAAGAACTTCAGAAAAAACCCCTGCTATATTTTTTTTAGGAAAATTACAAATTCCAATAACCTGTTTACCAACTAAATTTTCGTCGTTGTAATAGTGAGTAATCTGTGCTGAAGATTTTTTTATTCCAATTTCATCACCAAAGTCAACTTCTAAAACTAATGATGGTTTTTTCGCTTTTTCGTTTTTTGATAAATTTACTACTGTACCAATTCTAATGTCAACTTTATCATAATCATTAAAGGATATTTCTTCTTTCATATAATTAATATATAATAATTTATTAATGAGTACAGAAATTATTAAACAAGTTTTTCCAGAAACACTAAAAATTTTGTCTGATCTAATAGCTTTCAAAACTGTTTCTGGTGAAAATAATAATTCTTTAATTAACTACTGTGATGATAAATTAAAAGCTTTAGGTGCTGAATCATTTAAAACTTTTGATAAAGAAAAAAAAAGAGTTAATCTTTTTGCTACTCTCAACGCAAAATCAGGAAATGATCAAAAAGGAATAATTCTTTCTGGTCACACAGATGTAGTCCCAGCCTCAAAAAGTTGGAGTACAGATCCATTTAAAGCAAAATTAAAAGATGAAAAAGTCTTTGGTAGAGGAGCTTGTGATATGAAAGGTTTTATAGCATGCACATTGGCAATTGCTCCGCACTTTACAAAAAAAGATCTGAAACGACCTATCCATTTTTCTTTTACTTTTGATGAAGAAACTGCTTGCCAGGGAGCCCCTATATTAATTGCCGAATTAAAAAAAAGAAATATTCAAAATGCTATTTGTGTTGTTGGAGAACCAACTAATATGAAAATAATTGATGCACATAAAGGATGTTATGAATATACAACTCATTTTGAAGGTTTAGCAGGGCATGGCTCCGCTCCAGATAAAGGAGTAAATGCAGTTGAATATGCTGTTAGATATATTGATAAATTAATGGAGCTTAGAAATGTTCTAAAAAACATGACACCTAAAGACTCTGTTTTTAATCCACCTTATACAACATTACAAATTGGAGGTATATCTGGTGGAATAGCTCGAAATGTTATTGCAGATAAATGTAAAGTAGATTGGGAATTAAGACCTGTTACTAAATCTGATGGTGAATTTGTAAATAAAGAAATGGATAAATTAGTTAATGAAAATTTACTTCCACAAATGAAAAAAATCTATCCAAATTCATCAATTAAAAAAGAAATTATTGGAGAAATAATTGGTTTTAATAGAGAAAAAAAATCTGAAGCTTGTGAATTAGTTTCTGCTATAACAGGTGATAATTCAAGAGAAGTGGTTTCTTTTGGAACAGAAGCAGGATTATTTCAAGAAATAGGAATAAGTACAGTTGTTTGTGGACCTGGTTCAATAGAACAGGCTCATAAAGTTGATGAATTTGTTACATATGAACAATTAAAAAAATGTTTGATATTTTTAGATGGAATAAAAAATTCCTAAAAACAAATTGATCTTAATTCCATCCTCCAACAGATTTAACTTCTAAAAATTCTATTAAACCCTCTGAGCCTGCTTCTCGTCCAATGCCAGAATGTTTATATCCTCCGAATGGAGAATCGACAGCTATACCAACTCCATTTACATCAACCATTCCAGATCTAAGTTTTCTTGCAACTCTTTTGACTTTATCTTTATCTTGCGTTTGAATATAATTTGTTAATCCATATGAGGTATCATTGGCTATTGATATTGCTTCATCTTCATTTTCAAAAGGGATTATAGATAGTACTGGACCAAAAATTTCTGTTCTTGCAATCTCCATTTGATTATTAACATCTGCAAAAACAGTTGGCTTTACGTAATATCCTTTTTCTAAACCTTCTGGCTTACCTGTTCCTCCTGCAATTAATTTTGCACCTTCATCAATTCCTTTTTGAATTAAAGTCTGAATTTTGTTGAATTGTACTTCAGAAACTACTGGCCCAATATGATCCCCTTCTTTTTCTGGAGAATCAACTTTAGTTTTATTTGCTAATTCTTTAACTTTTTCAACAGTTTCATTGTAAATTGATTTTTCAA
>CAJVZX010000034.1 GCA_913020625.1 uncultured Pelagibacterales bacterium | reverse complement strand
CTTTTTTTCTTTCTTAACCAAAAATAATTTAAACAAACAAATTTCATGTCGGATGACTTACACTAATAAGGATGTTCATAAAATTATTTCTAAAAATTTAAAGAGAAGCGCAATGTATTCTGGAAAAATAAAAGGAGTTGGACCAAGATACTGTCCATCAATTGAAGATAAGATTATAAAGTTTTCAGATAAGCAAAGACATCAAATATTTTTAGAACCAGAGGGTTTAAGTAGCCATACTATTTATCCCAATGGTATTTCGACGTCTTTGCCAGCTGATGTACAGCAGGAAATATGTAGTAAAATCAATGGTTTAGAAAATGTTAAAATACTTAGGTCAGGATATGCAATTGAATATGATTACGTGGATCCAAGAGAACTTTTTTTAACTCTTGAAACAAAAAAAATACAAAGTTTATATCTTGCAGGACAAATCAATGGCACAACTGGCTATGAAGAGGCTGCTGCTCAAGGATTGATAGCTGGAGTTAACGCTGCCTTATCCTTTAAAAAATCATTACCATTTATATTAGATCGATCAGATGCCTATATTGGAGTTATGATAGATGATCTGATTACCAAGGGTGTTGCGGAACCTTATAGAATGTTTACATCAAGAGCAGAATATAGATTATCTTTAAGGGCAGATAATGCAGATCAAAGATTAACAATCAAAGGAAGTGGGATAGGTCTTATTTCACATGAAAGAATAAGAATATTTAATGATAAAAGTAATAAACTATCTAAAATTTCTAAAAAAATGAATAAATTATCTTTGTCTCCTTCAAAAGCAGCTAGTTTTGGAATAAACATTGCAAAAGATGGTATGTATAGATCTGCAAGCACCATATTAGGTCAAAAAGAGGTTAATATGGTTAAAATTAGAGAAATTTGGCCAGAAATACCAACTTTTGGTAAAAATATTGATGAACAAATTGAAATAAACTCTCATTATAGTGGATATATGGTGAAACAAAAAGCAGATATATTGGCATTTAAAAGAGATGAAAATCTATCGATCCCTAAAAATATTGATTATGAAAAATTAAGTGGCCTTTCAAATGAAGTAAAAACTAAATTTAATCAAATAAAACCAGCAACTATGGGTCAAGCGCTTAGAATAGATGGAATTACTCCAGCCGCAGTATACATTCTTCTATCGCATGTAAAGCGAAAATCTCTCAAAAATATAGCCTAAATGGCTAATAATTTAATTACTAAAGATTTATCATCATTAATTCAAGTTTCACGTGAAACAATTGAGAGTTTAAATGAATTTAAAAGAATATTATTAGAAAATAATAAGAAATTTAATCTTATTAGCTCAAAAGATGAAGAAATTGTAGATGTTAGACATATACAAGATAGTGCTCAAATAATTGATTTGATTGATAAAAAATCAAAAAAATGTATAGATTTAGGATCAGGAGCTGGTTTTCCTGGAATAGTTATCTCAATAATCATGAAACATAATAACATATCAACTATATTTGACTTATATGAGAAAAGTCCTAAAAAATCAGACTTTCTTAGGCTAGTTTCAGAAAAACTTGAATTAAATACTCAAATTTTAAATAAAAATGTATTTGAAGAAAAAAATCTTGAAGCTAATTCAATTACAGCCAGAGCATTTAAGCCAATAGATAAGATTTTTAAAATTGTGACAACTAATTTTAAAAATTATCAAAATTTAATATTATTTTTGGGGAAAAATGGAAAACAAAATTTTTTAGAAGCTTCCAAGGTTTGGGATTTTGAGTATAAGGAACGTATGAGTGTCACGAACAGCGATTCGTTAATTGTAAGTATAAAAAATATTAAAAAAAAAAATTGAATAAAACTCAAATCATATCTGTCATAAATCAAAAAGGTGGGGTGGGAAAAACAACAACAGTTATAAACTTAGCAGCAGGGTTGGCAATGCAAGATAAAAAAGTATTAGTCATAGATCTTGATCCACAAGGTAATGCTACTACAGGTTTTGGACTTTCAAATATAGATTCTAAAAATACTATTTATGAGGTTTTAATTGGGAGTAAAGAATTTAAAAATGTAATAAAAAACACTAGTATAAATAATTTGAGTATCATCAGTTCTAATGTTGATCTTTCAGGACTTGAAATTGAAACTGCAGGGGATAATAAGCGGGCTTTTTTTTTAAAAGACAAATTAAGTGAATTTTTAGAAGTAAATAAGGCTCAATTTTCTTACATTTTTATCGATTGCCCACCTTCATTAAGTCTTTTAACGGTTATGGCTTTAGTTGCTTCTCACTCATTAATAGTGCCCCTTCAAACAGAATTTTTTGCACTAGAAGGCCTTACTCAGTTAATGAAAACAATTGAAAGAATTACAGAAAGTTTAAATTCTGAACTTAATATCCGTGGAATATTATTAACTATGTTTGATAAAAGAAATAAATTATCTACTCAAGTAGAAACTGAAGCTAGAAATTATTTTAAGGATAAAGTTTATAACACTGTCATTCCACGAAATGTACGACTGTCAGAAGCCCCTTCACATGGTATACCAGTTTTAATTTATGATAAAAAATGCTCTGGCAGCAAGTCATATTTTAATTTTACAAATGAATTTATTTCTCAAGATAAATTTTTAGAAAGCGCAGCTTAATGGATGCATTTAAAATTAAAAAGGGATTAGGTAGAGGACTTTCTTCATTAATAGGTGAAGCAAAAGTAAAAGATAGAATTAATAAAGTCTTAATAGGAGATTTAATTAGAAATAAATATCAACCGAGAAAAGTTTTTAATAAGGAAAATTTACAAGAGTTGACTACTTCAATTAAAGAAAGAGGTATAATTCAGCCAATTATAGTTCGACCTTCTGCAGACCAGATTAATAAATTTGAAATTATTGCTGGCGAAAGAAGATGGTTAGCTGCTCAAAATGCTGGTTTAAATGAGATTCCAGTTGTTGTTATAAATGTAGACAATGTAAAGTCCCTTGAGTTTGCAATTGTAGAAAATGTTCAAAGGCAGGACTTAAATCCAATTGAAGAAGCTCAAGGTTATCAACGATTAATTGATGAATTTTCCTATGATCAAGAAAAAATATCAAAATTTATTGGAAAAAGCAGAAGCCATGTCGCAAATTGTATTAGACTTTTAAATTTGCCAAATGAAATTATTTCATATGTTGAGAATGAAGAGATTACAGCAGGACATGCTAAAATTTTAGTTAATTTACCCAATGCTCAATTTATTGCAAAAAAAATAATTGATAAAAAACTGTCTGTTAGACAATCTGAAAATTTAGTACGTGCCTTTAAAAAAAATTCAAATTTAAGAATTATTCCAAATAAAAATCCTGATATTTTAAATTTAGAAAGATCATTAGAAAACAAAACCGGCCTTAATGTAAAAATAAAAAATAAAAAAAATAATTCGGGAGAGGTTTATTTTGAATATAAAAATTTAGAGCAATTAGATAGAATAATTGACACTATAAAGAAGAATTATTAGCTTCATTACAAAGATAAGCTAAAAAATCTAAAGTTATATTAATACCAATTTCATAATTTTTTTTTGCTGAAAGTTCAATATTATTTAATTTGTCCATAACTTTGTAAAGATTATTAAGTGACCAAATAATAGCTTGTTTCTTAACTATTTCTTTTTCCTTCCAGAAAATTGGTGGTTTAATTTGATTAATTACCGTGTCTGCATTTTTATCATTTTGTTGTAAAATTTTAATTTTTATTAATCTGTGAATTTTTTTATTTAAAATTTTTTGTAATATAAACGAATCTACTGATGAAAAATTATTTTCTTCCATCATTCTTTTAAGTCTCACTTTTTCACCACTTAGTGAAAAATTAACAATCTCATCATTTTCGAAATTACTTGCTAGATTAGTAAGTATTTTTACTTCTTCAAATGAAATTGTTTTTTTATTTAAAGAATAATTTTTAATTTTATTAATTTCATTTTTTAAATTTTGTCTATCTCCATCAGCTCTAGTTATGATAAGATTGATTGCTTCTTGGGATAATTTGATATTTAAGTTTTTTAACTCATGATTTATTATTCTATTTAGATCTATTTGTGTATCTGAATAACAAGGTACACAAATTAATCCTTTTTCTTTTTCGAATAAATTTCTTATTTTTGATTTTTTTTCTAAATTTCCTGATAAACAAAAAATAATTATATCTGATGGGTTTTTTTTCATTATATCCGTAATAAAAGGTAATGATTTATCAGATATTTTATTAATGTAACAAATTTTAAAAGTCTCAAAAAAAGATCCAGAAAAAATTAAATTATAAATATTATCTGGATTATTTAATATTTCAGATTCTTCAAATTTATGAATTTTTTGTTTATTATTATTTTTATTTATTATTGACTCAATTAAATCTTTTTTTAATCCTTCATTTTCTCCATAAAAAAGAAAAAGACAAAAATTATCTATTTTTTTTTTTAATATTTCGTATGACTTAAAAATCACTTTTTTTATTTGCCAAACTAAGAGTTAATATAATTTCACTAGCCAGTTTTGAAGATAAATTTGATAAATTTCGAGATTCTACTTCTTTCATTTTGATTATTTTTTTTTCACTCGAATAAATTGATGAATTATTATAATGCTTAGTTAAAAGTAATTTATCATCTAAAAAAACTTCTACTGTCGAATTAATATTTATTTTATATACTGTTGCCTCTCCTTTTGTATTTTTAGAGGCAATTTCAACTTTTTTTTCAGATTTTATATTTAGATCATAATTGTATTTATCTTTTTTTTTTGTTTTATAAGCGCTAAGATTTGATAATAAGATCGCTTTGATCTCTCTATCTCCTTCAAATTGGATGTTATTAATTTGAAAATCTAAATTTTTCTTAGAATATATTGGAGTAAATCCACAAGATGTGAGATATAAAGTTGAAAGTAAGATTATTATAATTTTTTTTAAAATTTCCATTTTTTATATAATAAAGTTAATTAACTTATTTTTAACATAAATTTGTTTTTTAACATTATTATTTGCTAAATATTTTTTAACGTTAACCTCTTGTTTGGCTTTTTCCACAACAAAATTTTCTTTTGAATCAATTGGTAGTTTAATCAAGCTTCTTTTTTTTCCATTAATTTGAATTACAATATTACAATCTGAAACTTCAATTAAGGTTTTGTCATATGTTGGCCAAGAAATGTTATCTAAATTTAATTTTGAATTTAGCGTTATTAAGCATTCAGAGGCAAAATGAGGAAGTAATGGCATTATCAAAATTAAAACTTTTTCAAAATTTTTTATCAAAATATCATTTGAGATTTTTTTATTTTCAATAAAACGACTATAATTATTATAAATATCGTAAAAGTTAGCAATCACAACATTGTATTGAAAATTATCCAAGTTTTTCGTTATGTTAAATATCATTTTATTTGTATATTCATCTAGTTGAGAATCTTCGGCATTATCCAATTGCTTATTTCTGCCAATTATATTGGAATTTAAATTCCACATTTTTTGAATAAATTTGTATGAAGAGGAAATACCTTCATTGGACCATTGTATATCTCTACCTGGAGGACTATCTGAAAGCATGAACCATCTTATTGCATCAGCTCCAAAGTTTTGAATGGTATCCTCTGGATCTACAATATTTTTTTTAGATTTAGACATGGCTTCTGAATGACCAACAATAACTTTTTCTTTAGAGCCTTTTTTTACATAGTTTTTATCATCAACTAATTCAATTTCATCCTGGCTAAGCCATTTCCCCTTTTCATCCTTATAAGTTTCATGACAAACCATTCCTTGTGTAAAAAGTCCATAAAAAGGTTCTTTGTACTTAAAAGTATTATTTTTATAAGCGATAGCTCTCATAAAAAAACGTGAGTAAAGTAAATGTAAGATTGCATGTTCAACACCTCCTATATATTGATCAACGGGCATCCAATAATTTAAGTCTTCGATATCATATCCATAATTTGTATTATGAGGAGAGCAAAATCTTAGAAAATACCAGGATGAATCAACAAAAGTATCTAGAGTGTCTGTCTCTCTTATAACTTCCTGATTATTAACTTTTGTGTATTTCCATGTTGGATGTTGATCCAGAGGGTTTCCTTTTGACTTTAAATTAATATCTTCAGGTAAATTTACTGGTAAATCTTTTTTAGGTACTGGAATAATATCACCTTTTTTATTGTATACTATAGGAATTGGACAACCCCAATAACGTTGTCTTGAGATGCCCCAATCTTTTAATCTAAAATTAATTTTTCCTTTCCCAATTTTTTTTTCTTCTAATATTTTAATAGTTTTTAGTACAGATTCATCTGGAGCTTTAAAACCATCCAGTAATTTTGAATTAATTATTTCACCTTCACCAGTGAATGCTTTTTTATTTATCTTGAAATTTTTTTTATTTTCACCGAAAGGTAATACCACCGGATTCACTTGTAATTTATATTTGATTGCAAAATCCAGATCTCTTTGGTCATGAGCGGGGCAACCGAACACCGCACCTAAACCATAATCCATTAAAACAAAATTAGCTATATAAACTGGTACTTTTGTTGTTTCATCTAAGGGATTAATAGCAATCAAATCCGTTTTAAATCCAATTTTTTCCGCATGTGCCAATGCTTCTTCTGTGGTTCCCATTTTAGAACATTCATTTCTAAAGATTTCAAATTTTTTGTTTTTTTCATAAAGTTTAGCTACAGGATGGTCAATAGATATTGCTAAAAAAGATAAACCAAATAGTGTGTCAGGTCGTGTTGAAAAACAACTAATTTTTTTTACTTTACTATTACCTAAAACTTGAAAATCAATTTCGCAGCCTAGCGATTTTCCTATCCAATTTTTTTGCATTAACTTAACTTTATTTGGCCATTCATTTAAATTTTCTAAGTTATCTAAAAGTTGTTGAGAAAATTTTGTAATATCAAAAAACCACTGTGAAAGTTTTTTTCTTTCTACAACTGCGCCTGATCTCCATCCCTTTCCATCTATTACTTGTTCATTTGCTAAAACTGTATTATCAACTGGATCCCAGTTTACATAAGTAGCTTTTCTTTTAACTAAACCTTTTTCAAACATTTCTAAAAAAAATTTTTGCTGATGTTTATAATATTCAGGACTGCAAGTTGATATTTCTCTGTCCCAGTCAATAGATAGTCCTAATAATTTAAGTTGTTTTTTCATTATATTTATATTTTGATTAGTCCATTCTTTTGGATGTAAATTATTTTCTTTTGCGGCATTTTCTGCTGGCAAACCAAACGAGTCCCATCCCATCGGGTGCAAAACATTGAAATTATTTAAATTTTTATAACGCGCCAAAACATCTCCTATTGTGTAGTTTCGAACGTGGCCCATATGAATTTTTCCAGATGGATAAGGAAACATTTCTAGACAATAAAATTTTTTTTTATTTTTATTAATTGAAGTTTTAAAAATTTTGTTTTTATCCCAAAATTTCTGCCATTTTTCTTCAATTAATTTGAAATTATATCTTTCCATGTATTGATAAAAAAAAATTAATTTAAATTAATTTTTTTTGCGGTCTTTTAAGGCTTTACCATATTTTTTTTCGTATTCTTTTTTACTTAATGCCTTTTTTTTGTCATCACCTCTTTTTTTTAAAATTGTTGCTTTTTTTAAAATAGCTAATTTGATTTCTTCTTCTAAACCTGAAGAATATTTTGTAACTTTACAGTTTACAGCTGTTCCTTTACAAACTCTTTTATGAATTACTACGTCTAATCCATCAGCTCTTATTTCGTTAGATAAAAAACGAATTGTAATTTTAATAGCTTCATTTGATGCAGTACCTTCATTGTACCAATCCGTAATTATAATACCGCCAGAGTAATCCACATTAGATAGTGGTATAAAATCCAAAATATCTAATGAAGCCCTCCATAATTCATTTGAAGATGAAAACTCAAAGTGCATGTCTTTAGAACCCTGTCCTATCCCAAACCTAATCCCTTTGCCCTCCTCGATGTTTTTTTGTATTCTTTCCTCTACGTTTGGACTAACTTTTCTGGCATCACTTGGTTTATAAATTCCACATGAGGTAGCAAATAGTACAGAAACAAAAACAGTGAATATTTTTAAGTAATTAAAGCTTTTTTTTTGCATTTTTTCAATTTTCTAAGGATTATATTAGCTTTTAACATAAACCAATTAAAAATTAGAAAAATACATAATTAAAAAACTAGATAAATCAATGTTTTTTATAAAACTCCATGGTGTGGTAAATATGCAACAAAAAATATAATATTTATTAATTAAAGATAATTTGAATGAGTTTTAGGTGCTAAATGGTAAAAATGTGGCATTCATATTAATTAATAGTGAAAAATAAAAGGAGTAATTATGAATAAATTAAAAACGATAGGTATATCAGCTCTTGCTGGTTCACTAGCTGCTTTTTCTGCGCAAGCATGGGAAGCATCTGTGAGTGGTGGTGCTGAAATAACTTTATCGCACAAAGGTGGTTCAGATGTAACTGGTAACCCATTAGGTGCAAGAAAAAATGTTACATTTTCTGGTTCAGGCGAATTAGATAATGGTTGGGGAATATCAGTATTCCACGCTTTAGGT
>CAJVZX010000033.1 GCA_913020625.1 uncultured Pelagibacterales bacterium | reverse complement strand
GGATCACTGCAATAAGAAATATAAAAAAAAATGAAGAATTATCTTATGATTATGGATTTAGTTTTGATTGTAATTATAAAGATCATATTTGTAAGTGTGGATCGAAAAATTGTGTTGGTTTTATTGTTAGAGAAGGCTCTCGATGGCGACTGAAGAAACAAACTAATACTTAACTTTCTTCAAATATAAGCCACAGGCAGGGGCAGGCGGTGCACAATTCACTCTCCTCTTTGATTTAAAATTATTTTTGAACTGTTCTAATGTCCATTTTTTTTCGCCAACATATTTTATAGCGCCTACCATTGATCTTACTTGTTGTTGCAAAAAAGATTTAGATGAAAAAGTTATTTCTATGGTTTCACCGAGCTTTTTAAAAGTTGCAGAATCTAAAGTTCTAATCGCAGATTTAGCCTGACAAGACGAGGCTTGAAAGGTAGAAAAGTCATGTGTACCCTTTAATATTTTTAAAGCTTTTTTAATTAAATTTATATCTAATTTTTTTTTTATAAACCAAGCTCTATTTTTATTTAAAGGAGATGGTGAATTTCTATTTAAAATTATGTACTTATAAGTTCTTTTTTTTGCACTATATCTTGCGTGAAATGTATTTTCTTTTTTTTTAATTGATAAAATTGATACAGGATATTTTTTTAGATAAAAGTTAATTGAATTAAGAAAAACTTTTTTATTTATTATTTTTTTTTTTAACTCTATATGTGCAGATTGTTCAATAGCATGTACACCCGCATCTGTTCTTCCAGATGCGTTAACAACAACTTTTTCTTTTAAAAATTTAAAAAATGCTTTCTGCAAAACTTCTTGCACAGAAATTCCATTATTTTGATATTGCCAGCCAACAAATTTTGATCCATCATATTCAATTTTAATATGATATTTGTCCATTAATCTAATGCTGTTTCTTTTTTAATTTTAGAGCCAAGCAAAAACTCGCTAGTACTTTGTTTATTTTTACCTTGTCTTTGAATTTCATTAACTTTTATTGACTTTGATTTACATGCAATTGTTAAATTATTATCTATAACTTTGCCTTTTTCACCTTCTGCTTCAGATATGCTTGCTTTTAAAATTTTATATCTTTCACCCATAAATGAAAACCAAGCACCTGGATTTGGCAATAAAGAATTTATTTGAGCTAAAATATTTTCTGCACTATTATCCCAATTTATTTTACCTTCTTCCTTATTAATTTTTTTAGCATATGTTGCCTTTTGTTCGTCTTGATCTATAAATTTTGCTTTTCCCCCTTCAATTTCATCAATGCATTCTAGTATTAGCTTTGAAGACAAATCTGATAGTTTATTTGAAAGATCCTCTGCATTCATTTCGCTAGTGATATTTATCTTTTCTTGCATCATCACCGGGCCTGCATCCAATTTTTCTACAATTTTCATAATACTAACACCAGTTTCTTTATCTAAATTCATAATTGATCTTTGAATTGGTGCCGCACCCCTCCACTTTGGAAGTAAAGATGCGTGTATGTTTATAAATCCATGCTTTGATAAACTTAGATAATTTTTAGAAATTAATTGTCCATATGCAACAACGATGACCAGGTCTGGGTTTAATAATTTTAGAAAATTATATTCTTCATTATTTTCTTTAAGACTATCTGGAGTTCTACATTCTATACATAAATTTTCTGCCATTTTTTGAATTGGTGATTTATTTATTTTTTGGCCACGCATAGATTTTTGTGGTGGCTGAGTATAAATTGTGACTATAGGATATCCATTCTGATATAATGATTTTAATATTGGTACGGAAAAATTAGACGTACCCATAAAAACAATTTTTTTAAACATGAATTTTTATACTACTATACGATCAATATTTTCTTTTTTATGTTTAGAAAGTTTTTTTATAATCATTGATTTTTTTAATTTTGACAAATAATCAATAAATAAAATTCCCTCTAAGTGATCTATTTCATGTTGAATACACGTTGCAAGTAATCCTTCTGTTTTTAAAAATTGAGGTTCTCCAGAATAATCCAAAAATTTAACATCACAACTTTTTGGACGTTCTATTTCTGCGAATTGATCCGGCACTGATAAACATCCCTCTTCATATATTGACTTATCAGTTCCTTTCCAAACAATTTCAGGATTAACAAAACACATTGGATTTTTATTTTTATTATCTTTACTTATATCCATTACTATTACTCTTTTTGGAATTCCTATTTGAATTGCTGCTAAGCCTATTCCTGGTGCCGCATACATGCTATCCAACATATCATCCATAAGTTGCTGAACCTCTCTATCAACTTTTTCAACACTTTTTGATTTTTGTCTTAAAATTTTGTTGGGTTCTATTAAGATTTTTCTTATCGTCATTAATTAAATATACCTATATTTTATTTTTATTCCAGAATGGATTTAACTTCTTTCAGGAAAAGACTTGGCAATAATATTGTTTCTTAGCTTTTTAAAATTAAATTTATTCATTGAAGATATAATAAAATATAGAGTATCCGCATCCAAATCGACAAATTTATCTTCTCCAACCATTTCAACAATATTTAATAAGAATAACCCTTGTTCATTTTGCTCATTCAAGTTAATTAAATTTTCTGGAATAGTTAGATTTTCCAAAGAATAACGTTTTTCAATTTTTCTTGGGATTTTAAATCCATCTGCTTTTAATGATTCTAATAAAATTATATCTTGAATCGAAAAAAAATAATCTTTATTTTTTTTAATTTTTTTATAAACACTCTCAAGATCTTTCTCTAAATTTTTTACTTTATATTTTTCATCAATAAAATATTTTAATAATTTTGATCGATGAATTATATTGTTATTAAATTTGATCTTTTTTAAATCATCTTCTTCTTTTTTTAAATAATAGTCATAAAAGTCCAAGTATTTTTCAGAAATTTCTTCTCTGTCTATTTCTGATAAAATAATTTTAATTTCGTCTAAAGCAACATTGCCGATATTGTCTTTTTCAAATAAAGTATTTAGCTTTAAAATCAATTGCATTTTTTTATCATAATTATCTGATAAAAGAACTGCTTGGTACAACAAGGCTCTAGCTTTAAAATTGGGTAAAGATTTGTAGCTATTTTCAATATCTAAAAATTGATTAATGTTAAACATAATTTTTTTATAAATATTAAATAACTCATTTGAATCATAAGATCCGTCAGAAGTTGCTTTTTCAAGCAAATTTATTTTAACTTCATCCTCAATATCGACTGTTTCTGAAGTGTAAATTAAATTTGCCGCAGATAAATAGCGCCAAATTTCTTTGCTAGTTCTTTCATTAGGTTCATATTTAAAATCAGAATTTACAATATGAGATAAATAAAACTCAAATAAGTTTTTATCTGAAACTTTAATATCGGGGCTTTCCAAATATCCTAGTAAGAAATTTATTTTATTCTCATAAAAATTATTTTCAAAGCCTTTTTCTTTTAACAAATCAAATCTTAATTGCGCTTCTTCAATTTTATTTTCATTCGTAAGACAATAGATAGAAAATAGATCAAGGTATTCACTTTGATAATCGGTATTTATAAATTTTGTTTCTTCACAAGCTTTATCTACATTTGCTTCAGAAAGAAACTCGTTTACTAAATATTCCACAAGAATAGATTGTCCCATTAGGCCAGGATTTTTTAATAAATAATTTTCGATTATTTTATTTTTTTTATTCTTGATAAGCCATTTAGATTTAAAATCTAAAAATATCAGAGGTTCAATATTTTTTTCTGGCGAATAAGAATTTGTAAACAATGTAGTAAGTAAAATATCTTCTGTATCTTTTGATAATTTAATTTCATCTATTTTATTTAATTTTTCTAAAATAATTTTACCATCGGAATTTATCCACATATTGATATTTAAATTATTTTCTTCAGGATCAAATAAACCAAAAATATTTTGTTTTATTTTTTCTAAATTTTTTTCCTCTTTAATATTGCTAACTACTGGCTTTATTGTTTCGTATAATTTTGATTCATTTTTACTATTATCTTCAATTATAATTTCATTTATTTTTTCATCAGAAATACTATCAGTTTTCCAAATATCTATTGCTTCTTCTTCCCCTCTTGCAGGCAGTATAATTAGAGGTAATAAAAGTAAAAAAATAACTTTATTTAACAACCTTAAACTGCTCATTAGGAATTTTTTTTTGTAAAATTTTATTCGGCTTCGGAAGATCTATGTTATCTAAAATGAAAATTACAATTGAGATAACTGCTAATATAATTATAGCTTTAATTAATAGTCTAATAAGTCCACTTGATAAGCTGTTGCTTGTCTTTCTATGAAATTGCATATATTATTTTTTTTAATACTAGACACGCAAAATAAGACAAAATTGTGTAAATTCAAACCTGAATTTTAATATGATATCAAAAAAAAACTTGATTTTACTGGGAATGATGGGTGTAGGTAAAACTACAATAGGAAGATTACTGGCAAAAAAGTTAAATTTAGACTTTTACGATATTGATCAAATAATTGAAAAAGAAAATAACATGAAAATTAGTGATATTTTTAAAAAAAAGGGAGAAATTTTTTTTAGAAAACAAGAAGAATCTATAACTATAAATTGCTTAAAAAAAAATCATTCTGTTATTTCATTGGGAGGAGGAGCTTTTGTTAATAAAAATATTAGAGAAAATGTTTTATTAAAAGCTCGATCTTTCTGGCTGGCAACTAGTATTGAAATTCTTAAATCTAGAATAAAATCAAATAAAAGAAGGCCAGTTATAAATCAAATTGGCTTAAAAAATATTGAAGATTTATTTAAAAAAAGAAAAGAATTTTATAGTCTTGCTGACCATAAAATAGAATGTGAAAAACTTACATTGAATCAAATAAGTGATAAAATAATTAAATTGTATGAAAATAACTAAATTTAAAATTGTTACCAAAAATAAAACTTATCCAATAATTATTGGTAATAATATTATCAAGAGAATAGACAAATATTTATCTTCTGAAATTAAAAATTGTAAAAAAATTTCTTTAATAATAGATAATAATATTCCTAAAAAAAATATTTATGAGATTCAAAAATCTTTAAGAAAATACTCAATTTTTATAACTTATATAAAAACAAATGAAAAAATTAAAAGTATTTTAACTGTAGAAAAAATTGTAGACAATTTATTAAATAAAAATTTTCATAGAAATGATTGTATTATTGCTTTAGGAGGGGGAATACTAGGAGACATTGCAGCTTTCTCAGCAAGCATTATAAAAAGAGGAATTAAATTTGTTAATATTCCAACAACTCTTCTTGCACAGGTAGATTCATCAATAGGTGGAAAGACAGGTGTAAATTCTAAATATGGCAAGAATTTAATTGGAACCTTTTATCAACCAGATTTAGTCTTAAGCGATATCTCAATTTTAAGATCTCTACCAAAAAAAGAAGTGATATGTGGATATGCAGAAATATTAAAGCATTCATTAATTTTAAATAAAAAACTTTTTATGTGGCTATTAAATAATGGAAATAAAATAATAAACCTAAAAAATGATACACTAATGCAAAAAGCAATACATGCAAGTTGCAAAATTAAAGCAAAGATTATTACAAAAGACGAAAATGAAAATAATTTACGAGCAATATTAAATTTTGGCCACACGTTTGCACATGCCTTTGAAACAACAAGTAAATTTCCAAAAATTATAAATCATGGTGAGGCAGTATTAATGGGAATGATTTGTGCTTTAGAATTTGCTTACCAAAATAAATTATTAAAACACCAAGAACTTATGATGGTTAAAAAACATTATAGAGAATTAAACTTACAATCAGATATCAAAAAATACTTTAAAAAAAAGGATATAAATAAAATTATAAAATACATGAAATCTGATAAAAAAAATTTTAATGAAAATATAAATTTAGTCTTACTAAAAAAAATTGGAAATAAGCCTACACTAATTGATTTTTCAAAAAATAAATTAAAAGTTTTTTTAGTAGATAAATTTAGCTAATTAATCTTAATCTGCAATGAATGAATATAATTATTCATTTCCTCCTTAAGTACTGCAAAAATTTTTTTATTTGCATCAATAGATTTAAGCAATTTTAATTCATCTGAAATTAATATTAGCTTTATATGAAATTTACCTTCTTTAAATGATTTATGTTTTGCGTGTAAAAATGACTTATCTTCAATTTTTAAACTACTTATTTTAAAATTTTTTTTAAGTTTTTTATCTAAAACTTCAATTAATTCATTTATTTTCATAAATATTTGAATATATCTATATAGAAAATGAAAAATATATGCGACTGGAAAAACTGTTCAAAAGTAGGTGACTATAAAGCACCTATGGAAAGAGATAATAACAAAATGTATCGATGGTTGTGCTTAGATCATATTAAGGAATTTAATAAAAGTTGGGATTACTTCAATGGTATGACAGAAGATCAGATATTTGAATTTATCAAGTCAGACATGACTTGGCATAAACCAACTCAAAGGTTTGGTTCTTCTGATAATTTTTTTAAAATATTATGGAAAGATGCCTTAAGTAAAGAGAAAAGTTTTTTTGGAAATAAATTAAATACACAAGATAATGTAAAATTAAAAAAATTTAATAAAAAAGATATTGCTGCTTTTAAAATACTAGAATTAGAAATTGGAACAATTTGGCCAAAAATACAAAATAAATTTAAAACTCTTGTCAAAAGATTTCATCCTGATATGAATTCAGGAAATAAAATTTATGAGAATAAATTAAAAAACATCACTTTGGCTTATTCTCAATTAAAGATGACTTATAAGGAGAAGTAATTGACACCAAATCTTGATATAAAACCAGATATTAAAATCTCTGTTAATCAAACATTCGGTATTGAAACAGAAATGCAGGTCGATGGATTTGCAAAAAAAAATCAGTATGTCCCGGATTTAGACAAAAATTATAAATTTGATAGAGATACTACTTTAGCAATCTTATCAGGTTTTTCTTTCAATAAAAGAGTCTTGATCCAAGGCTATCATGGAACTGGAAAATCTACGCACATAGAACAAGTGGCTGCAAGATTAAATTGGCCATGTGTAAGAGTAAATTTAGATAGTCATATTAGTAGAATTGATCTTATTGGAAAAGATGCGATCGTAATAAAAGATGGAAAACAAATTACTGAATTTAAAGAAGGAGTTCTCCCTTGGTCAATACAAAATCCAGTAGCACTTGTGTTTGATGAATATGATGCGGGCAGACCTGATGTAATGTTTGTAATAAATAGAGTGCTCGAGTCAGAAGGCACTTTTACTCTTTTAGATAAAAATAAAGTTATAAAGCAAAATTCAAATTTCAGATTATTTGCAACTACAAATACAATTGGACTTGGAGATACAACTGGACTGTATCATGGAACACAACAAATAAACCAAGGACAAATGGATAGATGGAATATTGTTACAACATTAAATTATTTAGATTTTGATAAAGAATTAGAGATTGTTTTGGCAAAAAATAAAAATATGAATAATACAAAAGGCAAAGAAAAAATATCAAATATGATTAAAGTTGCTTCTTTAACTAGAAAAGGTTTTATTGCTGGAGACATATCAACAGTAATGAGTCCAAGAACCATAATTCATTGGGCTGAAAATTCTGAGATATTTAAGGATACTGGTTATGCATTTAGAGTTACTTTTTTGAATAAATGTGATGATTTAGAAAAAAATATAATCGCAGAATATTATCAGAGATGTTTTGGTGAAGATTTACCAGAATCTACCGTGAATATTAAAATCTAAATGAGCAAAGAAGAAGCGCGAAAAGAAAAATTTAAACTAGCAATTACTTCAACTGTTAAGGTCATCTCGGGTAAAGAAAAAATAGAAATTAATTTCGGAGATAGAAATTCTAATTTAAAAAATTCAATTTTTTTTCAACTTGACAATCTTAAAAATCTTGAAGATTTTACAAAAATAAGAGCAGAAACAGATTCTCGTGCTCTAAAAATACGATATTCAAATAAAAAAATTTATGAAAAAAATTTACCTACAAATTCTACTAGTAAATTTTTATATAATTTATCTGAAAAAATTAGATATGAGCAAATTGGATCAAATAATCTCAAAGGTATTAAGAAAAATCTCTTAAATAATTATGAATTAAAACAAAAATTTACAAAAAAAAATCAATTAAAATCAAAAGAAGATGTCAAAGTAGGAGAGGCATTTGAGTTATATTTATTAAAAAATTTTTTGAATGTTAAATTAAACAAATTATCTAAACAAATACTTAATTACTGGAACAAAGAATTTGATGAGAAAATTAAAAATAAAATTAATTTTTTAAAAAAAAATCTTTATGATCAAGAGGTTTATAGCTCCATATTTGCTGAATTAATTGAAGAAATGAATATTAATGAAAATATCGATGAAAATGAAGAAAATGACCAAAAAGAGCAAGAAAAGAGTGAAAATAATGATGGCCAAAATCATCAATCAGAGAGTAAACAAGAGAATAATAAATTAGAAACAGACCAGGCAGGTTTAGATGCAGAATATGATTTTGATAATCAGAAAATTGATGAAAGTTTACTTGATATAGATTCAGATTCTGAAAATGGACAAAAAGTTATTCAAAAAAATATTAATAATATAAATAAATCCTTATATAAAATTTACACAGAAGAATTTGATCAAGTTGCAAAAGCAGAAAAGCTTGAATCTAATGAAGAAATACTAAGGCTAAGAAAAAATCTTGACCAACAGTTAACTGGTTTTCAA
>CAJVZX010000032.1 GCA_913020625.1 uncultured Pelagibacterales bacterium | reverse complement strand
GATTTGTTGTTGTTTTATGAACAAATTGAACATGATAAGGTTCAATAAAATTTTCAATAAGAAATTTCCAATTAGAGTTTATTTTTCCAAAATCTAAAGTTGCAGCATATTTTAATTTTTTAAAATCCGTATCTTCAAATTTTTTTATAAGTGGTTTTGCATAATCTACAAATTTTTTAGCTTTTCCGTTTAAATTAATGAAAATCCAATCATGCCAAATATGAATACGTATTGGCTTTAGTCCATGATTTGAAAAATTAAAACCTTTAGGTTTATGTTGATTAGTTCCACCAATATGTGGGGCAGCTTTTAATTTTCCTTCAAGATCATATGTCCAGAAATGGTAAGGACAACGAATAGCTTTTCCAACATTTTTTTTTTCATCAACCAATTTAAGACAACGATGACTACACACATTGTGAAATGCATTAATTTCGTTATTATTATTTTTAGCAAGTAGTATAGGCTTGTTAGCAATAAATATTGGCACTACATCACCAGCTTTTAAAAGCTCATGAACAAAGCCCACAAAAAGCCAACCATCAGCTAAGACTGTATTACATTCTTTTTTCCAGAATTCATGATCTGTATAAGTTTTTGCAGGAAGACCAAATATAGTATTAATATTTTTAGGTTTTTTAATTTTAATTAAATTTTTATTTTTTGACATGTTCAAGATAATGTTTTTTATATTGAAAACCCTATTTTAGAACATTAAGATTTACAACAGAATATTTTTAATCAATAAGATCGTAAAGTTTAATATGAACAAAGATAATTTAATAACAAAAGATTTTAGAGGATATAAACAGGCAAGCTTACCAAGTATTGATAAAAATTTATCTCATGTTGGACCTGAAACACCTTGTGGAGAATATCTTAGACGTTATTGGCATCCAGTTGCTTTAAGCTCTGATGTTAGCGAAGTTCCAAAAGAAATTCGTATTCTTGACGAAGATTTAGTTATTTTTAAAACAATTGAAAATAAAATTGGACTAGTTCATAAAAATTGTCCTCATAGAAGAGCATCTTTAGTCTATGGTAAGATTGAAAAAAAAGGTATTAGATGTTGTTATCATGGTTGGTTATTTTCTCTTGATGGTGAAATTCTTGAAACACCTGGCGAAGACCAAGATTCAAAGTCAGCGGCTAAATTAAGAAAAACATTTAAACTTGGAGCATATCCGGTAAAAGAATTTAATGGTTTAGTTTTTTCATATATGGGCCCTATGAAAAAAATACCTGAATTTCCTCATTATGATGCTTTTGATGTTCTTGGAATTACAAGAAGACCTTATCGTATAGACTATAAATGCAATTGGATTCAGGTACTAGATGCCATTATGGATCCTGTTCATACTTCTTTTTTACATGGACAAAGTTCTGGGATACAATTTTCCAAAGGTTTTGCTGAACTTGGAGAATTAGAATTTTTTGAAAGAGGAGTCCAATATCTTGGATGTAATACTAGGCGCGTAAACGACAATGTATGGGTAAGAGTAAATGAATTAATTTTACCAAATTTTACACAAGCGGGCGCTGCTTTCGCTACTGATGGAACTAAAACTCGTTATTTTGGTAGAAGTTCTTTTACTCGTTGGGTAGTGCCAGTTGATGATTATAACTCTGTTGCTTTAGCATGGGCTAATTTTGGTGCGAGAGGAGATCCAATAAAATATAACACTAAAGAAGGTTGTGAAAGAATTGAAGGTGGTGAAACAATGGATAGAACTTTTGAAGAAAAACAAAAAAAACCTGGAGACACAGAGGCGGTAGAAGGAATGGGAACAATTAGTGCTCATAAAGGAGAACACTTAATGCCAACGGATCAAGGTGTTATGATTTATAGACGTCGAATTAGAAAATTAGTTAAAAGTTTACAAGAAGGTAAAGAACCTCCACAGCCACAGCAAAAAAAAGGTGAAATAATAAAAACAAATGGACAAGATACCGTATTAAGAGTACCTAAAAGAAATTTTGATGATCGCAAATTTATTAAATCAATTGGTTCAGCTGTTATGAAAATACAATTTGATTTAGAAAATATGCCTCTTAAAGATCGTGATGACAAAATAATAAATAAACTATCTGAAATGGAAAAGAGTGGAAAATTTTGAAAAAAATAAAAAAATTAAAATTCACGTAAAAAATAATCATTGGGCAGCTGGTTCTTTTCCAGTTGATGCAGAAGGTGAAAAAGTTTTTACAATAAAAAAATCTCATTTTGAAAAAGCTTTTGAAAAATTTCCTGAAATTAAAGAAAAGGTAGATATTTTTATTGATTGGGATGAAGATAATTTTAATTCATCAATGTCAAGTTCAGATATTTTACTTACATGGAATTTTCCAACATCAAATCTAAAAAAAGTGTCTCCAAATTTAAAATGGATTCATTGTGTTTCTGCCGGAATTGAACATTTGCTTCCTTTAGATTGGATGTTTGAAGGATTGATATTAACTAATAATAGTGGAGTACATGCTAAAAAAGTAGGTGAATATGGATTAATGAGTGTACTAATGCTCCATAACCACATACCAAAAATTGTAACAAATCAAAAAAATAAAAAATTTATTTCATTATTTAGCAATCCAATTGCTGGGAAAACAATTGTGGTAGTTGGCACAGGAACGCTTGGATCATCTATGATAAAACTTCTTGCTCCGCTTGGCCCTAAAATTATTGGAGTAAATAGGAAAGGTGGTATGGTGGAAGGATGTTCAAAGGTAGTTGCTGTAGATAAAATTGATAGTATCTTGCCGGAAGCAGATATTCTTTATCTTGCTATTCCACAAACTCCAGAAACTAAAAATCTTATTAATCATAAACGATTAGATCTTCTTAAACCTTCTTGTGGAATAGTTAATATTGGACGACAATCTGCAATGGATTATGATGCTTTATGTGAAAAGCTTAAAAAGAAAGAAATAGCAGGCGCTATACTTGATGTTTTTACACCAGAACCTATTGGACCTAATTCTAATTTTTGGGATACACCAAATCTTATAATTACACCTCATGTGTCTGCCGATGATGGAGAAAGCTATGTAAGGCTAACACTTGATCTATTTATTAAAAATTTACAACTTTTTATTTCAAATAAAAAACTTGTTAATCAAATTGATAAAGATTTTGGTTACTAAATTATTTAACCATTATTTTTTCTAAAACAAAAGCTTTGCATATTGCGGCTATATGGTCTGCACCTTTTTTAGTAATATAATCAAATTCAGTTCTAACCATACAATCCTTGTAGGCTGCGTTCTTACTAATAAAATAGCCTGATCGATTGCTAATTAAAAAAATTACTAATATTATTACGACCGCTACAAATAAATACTTCAAGTTTATAATTTTAATTTTCTTTTTTGTTTTAATTTATCAGTAAAATTTGATTTTTTAAGAAAAGTTAAATATCTTTTTTTATGCTTTTTCCATTCTTTGTCTATAACTGAATACCAAGCTGTGTCTCTATTTCTATTTTTATAAATTGTTGCTTGTCTAAAAATACCTTCAAACTTAAATCCTAATCTTAATGCCGCTTTTCTTGATCTTTTATTTAAGTTATCACATTTCCATTCATATCTTCTGTAGCCCAATTTATCAAAAGCATTTTTCATCATTAGAAACATTGCCTCTGTTGCTTCAACCGTTCTTTGTAAATTTTTTGCATATGTAATATAACCTACTTCAATTGTACCAACCTGAGGCTTAATTCTTAAATAACTAGCCAAGCCACAAAAAGTTTTTAATCTTTTTGAATAAACTGTGTAGAAAAACGGATTGCCAGTAAGATTTTTGTTTTTCAAGTATTTTTTTAAAGATATTTCATTTTTAAATGGTCCTTGTGGCATATAAATCCAATCAATACCTTTTTTATCTTTAGAAAAATTTTTAAATAAATCTTTAGAATGTTTTTTAACATTAACAGGTTCTAGATAACAATATTTTCCAATTAATTTTTTTTTAGATGGAAATTTTGCTTTTATAAATTTAACTCTAAAACCTCTTTTATTTTTCATAAACTAACTGTGCTTTATCTCTTCGGGCAATATTCCTCTTGGTTTATAGCGCATAATTAATAATAAACCTGTGCCCATCATTAAATATCTAAAATATGGAACGCTGTTAATCAAATGTTCCTTTAATTGATTATTTTCGGCTAATCCACTGGTTAGTAAATTAATAATATATTCTGCGAAAGGTGCGGCCTCAATCCACACAAACCAAACTGCAAAACCGCCTAGGATTGCACCAAAATTATTCCCACTTCCTCCTATAATGACCATTACCCAAATTAAAAATGTATATCTCATCGGTCTATAACTTCCTGGTGTAAACAAACCATCATGTGTAACCATCATTGCCCCTGCTATTCCTACAATTGCAGAACCTAAAACAAAAATTAAAAGATGTTGTTTAACAACATTTTTACCCATTGCATTAGCAGCTTCTTCATTGTCTCTAATTGCTCGCATCATTCTTCCCCATGGAGAATAAAGTGCTTTTTGAGTAATTATTAATAAAATTACAACCACAATCGTAAAAAGTCCTGCATAACAAAGTTTTACAAATACAGTGGAGGCTTCAATAACTAATTGATGAAGTGCGGCTTGTTTTTCTAATGTTCCACTAATTAAATTTAACGAACCATTATTAATTTTTGCAATTAAATTTATGAACCACTCTTTGCTTTGAAGATCAATTTCGTAAGGAACTGGTCTTTTTAAACCAATTACATTTTTTACTCCTCTTGCTAACCAATCTTCATGTTTGACAACTGCTATGACTATTTCAGATATTAATAATGTTGCTATTGCTAAATAATCTGCACGCAAACCTAAAGCAATTTTTCCAATTATAAAAGCTAAAGCGCCTGCAAAGAAAGCTCCAACAATCCAAGAAAACATAATTGGAAGTCCAAGACCACCTAAAAAGCCAGTTGTAGCTGGACTAACTGCCTCAATAGACTCAATTGCTGGAGCAGATATTAACCTTAAAATAATTATGCCAGCTATTATTATAAAGGTAATTCCAAAACCTCTTTGGTTTGATTTCTTATATTTTTTTATAATATAGCGAATACTGAACACTATAAAGGTAATTACAAATACGCATAAAATCATATTCAATCCACCAACTTGCCAAGCTTCTCTAACTGGTGGCACAGAAACTAAAACAGCAGCTAAGCCTCCAAGAGCGGTGTAACCCATTATTCCAAAGTTTATTAATCCAGCATATCCCCATTGAATATTAGCTCCCATTGTCATAACGGCAGAAATTAAACAAAAATTTAAAATTGACAAAGCTACGTTCCAAGACTGCAAAAAACCTACTAGAATTATAAGTCCCAACATAATTGTATACGCGCTTATTACATTTAAATACTTCCTCATAAAACTTTTCCTTTAAAAATACCTGATGGCCTAAATAACAAAACAATAACTAAAATCGAAAATGAGACGGCAAATTTATAATCTGTTGATAATAATTGTACTAATGTATTAGGTTCTAAACTCTCAGGAAGGAGATACATAAAAAATTTCTTATACGCATATGTTAAAAATATTTCTGAAAATGCAATAACATATCCTCCTAGAAAAGCTCCAAATGGATTTCCTATTCCGCCAACAATTGCTGCGGCAAATATTGGGAGCATATTATTGAAATATGTAAATGGTTTGAAACTTTTATCTAATCCATATAAAACACCTCCAATAGTTGCTATAATTCCAGCTATGATCCACGTGATCATAACAACTCTCTTTGGATCAATTCCAGATAACAATGCCAAATCTTCATTATCTGAATATGCACGCATACTTTTTCCTGTTTTAGTTTTGTTTAAAAACCAAAATAAAATTGAGACAATAATAATTGTAACAAATATAGTTAGTACTTGTGTTGATTTAATAGTTAAACCTTCATTTAGTCCCGTTATTTCTTTAAATTCATTTGCTTTTAATATAAATTTTTCTCCATCAAAAAACCTTCTATCAAAAGGTCCAATAATTATTCTAACAATTGCTTGAGTAACAAACATCACACCAATGCTAACCATTGCAAGCATTACAGGTGGACTTTTTTTAATTCTATAATAACTAAATACAAATTTATCTATGATTAACATGTATAAAATCATAAAAATAATCGCAAAAGGTATGGCTATTAACGCTGTTGGCAGCACACCCAAACTAATTCCAAAAGATTGGAAATACCATGTAAATAGAATTGCAAACATGGTTCCAAATGACATCATGTCACCAGTTGCAAAATTAGCAAATCTTAAAATCCCATAAATTAATGTTACAAAAATAGCCCCAAGTGCTAATTGCGAACCATAAGCTAAAGCTGGTACAAATATATAATTTAATAATAATATTATTGCATTTAAAAAATCCATACTATCCACCTAAAAATGAGCTTCTTACCCTTGGATCGTTTAATAATTCTTTTCCACTACCTGAATATTTATTTTCTCCAGTTACCAAAACATATCCACGATCTGAAATACTAAGTGCTTGTTTTGCATTTTGTTCAACCATTAAAATTGCAACATTGGTAGCTTTAACTTTCAAAATATGATCAAACAATTCATCCATTACTATTGGAGACACACCGGCAGTTGGTTCATCTAACATTAATACCGATGGTTTAGTCATTAATGCTCTGCCCAAAGCAACTTGCTGCCTTTGTCCACCAGATAATTCAGCAACTAATTGATTTTTTTTTTCTCTTAAAATTGGAAATAATTCGTAAATTTCATTTATAACACCTTCTAAATTTTCATCTCTAAGATATGCTCCCATTTCTAAATTTTCTTCAACGGTTAGACCTGTAAAAACATTTCTAGTTTGTGGAACAAATGAAATACCTTCTTTAACTCTATCTTGAGGACTTAATTTGGAAATATCTTTTCCATCAATAATAACTTTTCCTGATTTAAGATTTAGCAAACCAAGCATCGCCTTCATTGCTGTAGATTTTCCTGCACCATTTGGTCCTAAAATTGCAACAATTTCTCCTTTATTAACATCAACTGTGCAAGATGTAATTATGTCAGGCCCACCATAACCTCCTGTCATTTTTTCTCCTATAAAATAAGCCATCTAATCTGCTTCCTTTTTAATTTTTGAACCTCTTCCTAAATAACTTTCAATTACCTGCTCATTGTTTTTAACTTCATCAGAAGTTCCTTCAAATAAAACTGAGCCTTCAGCCATCACTATAACGGGATCACAAAGTCTGTTTATAAAATCCATATCATGCTCAATCATGCAAAATGTATAACCTTTTTCTTTATTAAGTCTTAAAATTGCACTTCCTATATCTTTTAATAATGTTCTGTTAACACCTGCCCCAACCTCATCAAGCAACACTAGTTTTGCATCAACCATCATGGTTCTGCCAAGTTCTAGTAATTTTTTTTGTCCGCCAGATAAATTTCCTGCTAATTCTTTTTCTAAATGTGTAAGATTTAAAAATTTAATTACCTCTAAAGCCTTTTGCTTAATTATTTTTTCTTCCTCATTAACTATTTTTGGCTTAAGCAAAGCATTCATCAATAATTCTCCTGATTGATTGCCTGGTACCATCATTAAATTTTCCAAAACTGTAAGATTTGTAAATTCATGAGCGATTTGAAAGGTTCTGAGTAAACCTTTCGAAAATAATTCGTATGAAGGAATACCCGTAATATTATTGCCATTAAATAAAACACTTCCATCAGAAGGTTTTAAATTTCCTGCAATTAAATTAAACAATGTTGTTTTGCCGGAACCATTGGGTCCAATTATTCCTGTAATTGATCCTTTTTTAATTTTTAGTGAACAGTTTGAAACTGCACCTAGTCCTCCAAAATACTTTGAAAGTTTATCTACCTGCAGAATATTTGAATCTGACTGCATAGAAAAATTATACTTTGTTTATTCTTTTGAGAATACTATTTAATGTTTTTTCTAAGGATATGTAAAAGTGTGCTTTTCTAAGTTCTTTAACACCTTGTTCATTAAGACCTTTTGGTGTTTGAGATTCTTTTACCAGATATTTTAAATCTTTCTTAGAATTAGCAACCGCATCTTCAGATAATGCTACAAAAAGAGAAGTAACATATTTTTGAGCTTTATCTCTTTTAATGCCACGTTTAACTAACCAATTAGACATTGTACTTAACAATTCGTAAAAAGATGCATACATCCCTGAAGTAGCCCAAAAGTTTTTAGAAAGTTTTTCATTTCCAATTTCAACAGTTGTTCCGAGTTTATTGAAAAAGTTTTTGACTTTTTTATTTGGCGGAAAAATTGGTACTGGACCTTTTCTAAGAGATATTGGTGGTAATGGTATTGCTCTTACAATCTTAGCTTTAACTTTTACATATTTTTTAAGTTGAGACATTTTTATTGTAGAAATGAAACTAACTATTGTTTGATTAGATTTAAAATTTAAACATTTTAAAATATTATTTCCTACTTTTGGGGTAACTGATAAAAACACCCAATTCGATCTATTTATAATTTCTTGATTATTATTTATGATTACAATTTTTCTGCTTTTCTTGCTTAAGAAATTTGAAATTTTTTTATTTCGCTTTGAAATAAAGATTTTATTTATTTTAAGTTTGGAACCTAAGATTCCCATTATTACTGATTTTGCAATATACCCTGTCCCTATAAAACCTAATTTCATCAATAAATGATAATACTATTATTTTAATTTAATCCAAAAAAAAAGACCAGTAACAAAGTTACTGGTCTTTTTAAATTTTTAAATGGCTA
>CAJVZX010000031.1 GCA_913020625.1 uncultured Pelagibacterales bacterium | reverse complement strand
GATGAGCCGAAATATAACCCCAATCAACACGACGTGTTATTGGGGTTTTTTTATTTTTTATAAGGCCTCAATTTCTCCAACACTTTTATCATGCAATCAATGATGTCATTGAAGCACTGGTCATAAGATGATATTATTTCTTTAAATTTTTCTTATTCTAAAATCTTATTTTTGCATATTTGTTTATAGGCTTAATTCTTACACATATTTTTCATAAGATAAATTAATATTTATAATCAAGTATTTAACCATGATAAATATAACGAAGAAGTCCAAGAAAATTTTCTTCCACCACATCCAGACCCATCAATGGGATTGTAATATTCTCTAAAACCTGAAATTTCTATCAACTTAATGCTGTGATCCTTTATACGATTCGCTATAGTTGTTTCATTACATCTAACCAATCCTTCATATATAATCCAATTAACAATTAACCAAACTGGACCTCTCCAGTAACGCGATGGATCAAATTTATCCGAATAAGGTGAAAAACTTGGCATTAGATAATTAACTTTTGGCAACCACTCTTTTAATTTATCAATTATTTTTGGAATATTTTTGTTTTCGGCTTCTCCTGCAAAAAGAATAAAAAATTGTGATATCGACGGAGTAAATATTTTTTCCTTTCTATTTAAATCATAACAACCATATTGATTAAACTCTGAAGACCATAATGTATCTAGATTTAAAAAGGCATTTTCGTTCCAAGTTTTTAATTCAAACTTGTTTTTTATTTTGAAATAATCGTGGAGCCAAATTAAATCTATATTTGCTCTCATCAATATTGAATTGAAAGCAGTATCTATAACTGAAAACTGATTATTTTTATGAATTTCAAATTGATTAAATTTAAATTTCTTAAAATTTTCAACAAGATTTATATATTTTTTGTATTCTTCTGTGGTAGGTCTTTCATTAGCATTTGCATAAGTTGTATCTTTTCTCAGTTTTTCTATATCTAATAATTCATCAGTCTTTACGTTCTTTAATAGATCATCCCAGTTAGGAGAATTATCCATACCAGACTCCCAAGGATGAAATATATTAACTAAATTTGTCTTCATAGGGTTTCGTTCAGCATAGAACCAATTATGCCATAACATTATTTTTTTTATCAATTCAATTATTCTTAAAGATTGCTTTTCTTCTAAAGAGTATCTCTCAATAATCCATCTTATTGCAATAGAAGCAACGGGGGGTTGTGTAATTCCTGATGTTGCAAGGTGTACATTATTACATTCTTTAACTAAATTTAAAACATTCCAGTACTTTGAGTTGGGAAAATAACTTAAATCATTTTCATGAAAAACAATGTGAGGAACCATTCCGTTTTTCCATTGTCCCTTAAATAAATTTTCCAGCTCAAGAATTGCTCTGTCTATATCAAAGGTAGCAAAACCCATTGCAACGAAACAGGAGTCCCAACACCATTGTGCTGGATAGAGATTATGAGTGGGGAAAGTGTATCCTCCTCTATCATTAAAAATGAGATTATCCTTTGCTTTTCTTTCAAGTGATTTCATCCTTTAACACTACCTGCCGTTAAACCACCTACCAAATAACGCTCGAAAAGAAAAAATAAAAATAATACTGGCAAAGTTATCATAACAGATCCAGCCATTAAATATTGTCTTGGAACTTCTTGGTCATCTAGTTGCGTATAGAGTCCTCGAGGTAAGGTAAAATATTCTTGATTATCTAAGAACATAAAAGCAAATAAAAACTCATTCCAAGCAATCATAAAGACATATAGTGATACTGATAGAATTGCAGGAATGCTTAATGGCAAAGTAATTTTCAAAATTACACTTATACGGGAACAACCATCGATTAATCCTGCCTCTTCAAGTTCATAGGGTATGCCTTTAAAATAACCTTGAAACATATAAAGGGCAACTGGAATGGTTGTAGCTGGATAAACAATCATAAGACTAAAAAGACTGTTTCGAAATCCTAGCTGACTAAAAATTACGTAAAGAGGAATTACTAATACAATGGCTGGAACCATATAAACGAGTAATATGGATGAAGAAAGTTGAGTTCTTCCTTTAAACCGAAGTCTTGCAACTGCGTAAGCACCAGGTATTGAAAATAATAGACTAATTAATACAGTTACAAAGGAGACTATGGTGCTATTTAATGCAAAAGTTAAGAAATTATATTCAGTAATTACGGCTATGTAACTTGAGAAAAAATCCGAAATTGAAAAAGTAAAAGGAATACTAAGGTTCGTTGGATATTGCATCAAGGTCATTTGACTTTTTAAACTTGATACAAACATTAAATAGAATGGAAAAATTATAATAAAAGAGAAAAAAATAAGACCAGTGGTCTTTAAAAATTTTAAAAAGGATTGTTCAAAGAAAAATTTATTAAAAGTTTTTTTATCAAAATAACTCATAATTAAATAATTAAATATTAAAATCGTAGTAATAAAAATGATCAAGTTAGATATATTCAAACTAAAATTAAAAATAAAAATATAAGATAAAAAAATTGAAAATATTATAAATAACAATTCTGCAAATTTATTAACAAATATTTTTTTTAAAAAAAAAAATATTATTGAATTGGTAAAGACAAAGATAAAAATATTTTCGTAACTAAATACAGCTTCTGAAAGAAAAATTGAAATTGAAACAAAATTAACAATAATTGATAAAAACAATAAAGTAATAATTGAAAAAATATAAATTAAAATAAATTGAACTATATTTTGTTTCATTCTTCGATGTCCTTTGGTGTAACTTTATTGTGAATAAAAACAAAAATACCTAATAATATGAATATTATCACTGCAACAGCTGAAGCTGTCCCCATATTGGTAAGAGCAAATGCTTCATCATATACCTGAACGGTAAGAGTGCGTGTTCCTGCATTCCCTCCAGTTAATAAAAAAATATCTTCAAATTTATTAAAATTCCAAATAAAGCGAAGAATAAATAGAAGAGATATTACACCTATTAATTGAGGTAAGGTGACATAAAAAAACTGCTGAATTTTAGAAGCTCCATCAATTTCTGAAGCTTCATAAAGGTCTTTTGGAATAGATTGTAATCTTGCCAATATAAATAAGAATGCAAGAGGAAAATATCTCCAACTTTCAAACAAAATAACTATGAACAGAGTAAAGGGGAAGTCCAATCCAAAAAAACTGACTTTTTTTATACCTAGAAAAAAAATAGGTTCATTAATTATAGAATTATCTATTAAATAATTATTAAGAAAGCCTTTGAACGGATCTAAAATATATACCCAAGTAAAAGCAACAGCAATTACAGGTGAAACGAATGGAAATAAAAACAATCCTCTAAACAATCCTTTACCAAAAAATTTCTTTTCAAGTAATAATGCGGCACAGATTCCAAGAAATATAGCTCCAAGAGTTGCAAAAAAAGAATAAATAAAAGTTACTTTTATATTTTCTAAAGTTTCAACTTTTTTAAAAATTTTTTGAAAATTTTTTAGAGAAAATTTGAAATTTGTTAAAATATTATCTGCATCAGCGGAGCTATTAGGTTTACTTTTTTTAGGATCAAATTGATTAGAATCAAAATCATCTTTAGCTAAAAATTTAAATTTAACTCTTTTATTAAATTTGGGTTCCCATTTCTCAAAATAACAATGAAATTTATTTTTAACTACTTCACACTCTTCTATTATTTGAATTGGCTCTAGACCTTGTGGAATTATATCGCTTAGCATAATATTAAAAATTGGTTTCTTCTGAGAACTATTTCTGAATCTATATTCAATAATAACCTCTGACCCTATTTCAATATTTTTTGTTATAACTTTTTCTTTTACAATGGGTTGTGGAGGTCTAAGATCTCCCAATTTAACTTCTTTAAAACTGAGCCAAAAGTTTCCAAATATTGGAAATAAAATAATTAAAAACACAATACTAATTGTGGGAATTAGCATTGTATAAGCTAATCTAGATTCTTTGTTTATCTTTTGCATAAATAAAAAGGCGGCAAAATATTTGCCGCCTATTTTAAAAATATTTATTTGATTTAGTCAATACTAGTAATTTGGCTGTTAATAGCTGCTACAGCATCTATTGCAGATTTATTACCATCTATAACTTCTCTTACTTCTCGGTTAATGATTTGACTATTAATAACTTTTGAAGCTGCAGATAATTGACCTTCTTTAACTCCCCATCTTTCTGCAACATCTAATCCAGCCACAATATCGTTTATAACAGCACTATCGTATAAGTCCTTTAAAGGAGCTTTTCTGTCTACACCAACGGGTAAACTACTCCATGCTTTTACAAATTTTTGTGGATCGGAACTATCTCCTCTCCTAACAGGAAATTTACCTTCTGGAGCGATACTTAAAGTTTGAACATATCCATCACCCACAGCATATTTAATCCATTCTTGAGCAACTTCGGTGTTATCAGAGTCGGTAATAATCATAAATCTAACATCTGCCCATGCAGCTCCATCAGGATTGCTTGGACCAGAGACATTTGTAATAAAACCTGTCTTACTTGCTAACTCAGGTGAAGTAGGATCACTATTAATTGTCGGTGGGGCAGAGTCTCTTAAACCCGCTAATTCATCCATAATAAATGGAGACCAAATAATCATTGCAGCCTTGCCAGCAAAATAGAGTTCTCTTGATTGTTTCCAATATAAATCTCCTGGAGGACTTGCTTCAGCTAGTTTTTTGTAAAAGCTAATAGCTTCAGCACAAGAAGCACCCATTTCTGAAATTCCATTAGAGTCAACTGGGGAACATCCATTTGCTAGCAATACATGTTCTAAAACTTGACTCATAAAGTTTTCATCCGTTTTGGTTGCTGCTACAAATCCGTACATATTAGGCGGACTATGAAGTGCTTCAATAGCTGTAGTGATGTTGTCAAAACTAGTTGGGGCACTTAAACCTTTTTCTTCAAAAAGATCTTTTCTATACACAACCATTTGCGTCCAACCGTCAACAGGCACACCAGCTGACTGACCATCATAATTAGCCATTCCAAGAGCTTTTTTACCGAATGTATCTCTTCCTAGCATATCTACAACTTTATTAGTGGCATCAACATCAATTATACCTGCTTCAGCCCAAGGTAAAATATATTGTAAAGTAGTATAAATAACATCTGGTAAATCACCTGCTGCAAAACCAGCTACAGCTCTTTTGCCCATTTCACTTTCAGATATAGGAATGACTGTTACATTATGACCAGTAATTTTGTTAAAATCTACTGCCATTTGTACTTGCTTCATCATTCTCGCTGGTTGCTCTTCAGTTGTCCAATACTTAATGGTATCAGCATTTATCGAAAATGAAAAAAACAATAAAATCATGAATAATGATAAAATTCTCATATTTCCTCCGTAGTTAATCTTCAGTTAATTTTCTTCATTATTATTCTCTCAATTATTCATTATTATTCTCTCAATTAAGTTATGATTATCCTATCACCAATCACGATAGTTATTTTGACCTGCATCAATTCATCCTAGCACTAACTGTAAAAACCCAAAACACTTATATTGAATTCCTATTCCCTTTAGATACGCTCTCTCGATAAAATATTAAGCTATATTACTATAATCGTGTTTAGGTGTTTGGCGGAGGCAAAGAAGCGAGGGAACTCAAAGGAAAAATCAATAACACCATTCGTTAAAGAGTCTGTTCTTTGCTGTTTTGCTGTTATCAAATCTGTGCTGTAATAATACTTATGTCATTTCTAAAACCTCATCAAGTTGCAAATGCTCTAGGCGTTACAACATCTGCCCTTCGCATGAGGCGTTTTCGTGGTTCAGAGACGATTGACTACATCATCAATAATAAAGGACGTGTTATGTATTTAGCTGAGAGCCTAGATAAGCATCTTAACACGTTCTATATCCCTCAAAGAGTAGGTAAAAGTATCCCTGGTGTAGCTAATAGTTACGATTTTAAGACTGCGGCAGAACCAAGACGCAATAGCCACAAGGATTTAAAAAAAGACCTTCGCTACATGCACTCAATAGGAAAGATCAACGAGAGGCGGATCAAGCAAAAAGAAAAATCTATTCAAAAAGAATTAGACGAAGAAAAGAAAAGAATATCTTTTAATAAAGCAAAGCTGCAAGAGCAGAGATCCAGGGGGCTTGGTTCACGAAAGGTTGAGTCCGATTATATATTTCCTATTCAAGTAAAACACATTCAACCAAATTGGAAACCGATCCACGGAACACGGAACACTAAAAAAGATTTTAACTACTATTAAAATATTACTCTCAATTACTCTAAAAAAACTATCTTAGTGTTTTGGTGTTTTACTTAGTGACATACACAGAACGAATCTGATATAACTTGAATCTACAAGAATAAGATAACGTATTGATCTTATAACTTGCAAGGTTGTCACCGATCCTTTTTAAAAAATCCGTGCAGATTTAGACCTTATATCTAGATCACAAAAATCTCAAAATACGCTTTAACGATTATTAGAAATTCGTTTTGATAATCAAATGTAATTTTATTTTGCAGATAAAAGCACACACTATAAATTTTTTAAAAGGAGAATTTATGAACGAATACTTGAACAAAAGACAGCTTGAAGAACTGTTTGGTTTATCGACATCAACGATAAATCGCAAGTTAAAAGATTTACCCAAAATTAAAATTGGTAATTCTAGAAATAGTCGTGTGCTATTTCCCCGTCCAGAGATTGATATCTATTTACGAGAGAATTTTATGAACGGATCTGCAAAATCGAGTGGAGGGTTAAGCTAAAACTTAACTCTCCCTTGAACCAGGAGATAACATGCAACGAAAAACAATTATTATTAACGAAGGTAATTTTAAAACATTAACCTTTGAAGATTATATTAATGTTCTCCCAAGAGAGAACCAAACCAAACCTTATAAGGGTGGGTACATTACAAACTGTATCAACCCTTTACATCCAGATACAGAACCTAGTTTGCATCTGCATCCAGGAGACGACCAGATATGTATTTGGAAATGCTTTGGTCATATGGGTTGTTCTCAAGAAACATTATCGATTGAATTTAATAAGCTACTAATTCAACACGGAAAATTAAAACTAGAAAGATTATATACTCAGACACTCGAAGGCTTTCTGCAGCTAGGTATTATTTCTCAAGAGGAATTTAATAATGCTTGTCAGGACAGAAAAAGAAAGTCCGTGGGCCTCGATCCGTCTGCCTTTAACCCTCTTGCAACTACACATGAACAAATAATGAACCAAACAAAGAGATCTTCCTTGAGGGATTTTCTCAAACTTAGAACACAAATAATAGGAGAATAGTATGTCATTTAGAAATGAATACAAAAATCTTTGGGAGAAGTCCGATAAGGAACTCGAGGAGATAATAAAAATTAAATTAAAAATGATTAGCGAAGGTATCTACTTTGATATTCTAAAGAACTGGAGAAGGAAACCCGTTAAGAGTACCATAGGAGATCCAAATACTTTTGATCTAATACAAGCAGATTTAGTATTATTAGTAATGTTTCTCGAGCAGTATGCTGCAACAGAATATTCTGAACTCTATCAACTAAAATTCAAACAATACATAAACGAATTATTTGATACTGGTGCTTGGATACAGACAATAAGAGCTTGGGAAGATGATCCAAGGTTCGAGAGGCGTGATCAAATAAAAAAAGATGGCGGAGACTTAGTCTTTGATACAGCTGATGAGTACGAAAAATATTTAAAAAATAAAAATCTAAAGGAAGCTATTGCTGACTCTATAAAAGATGAGCTGCAAGGAGGTAGATATGACACCTAAAATATTTCCAAAAGATAAAAGTATTATTAGCGAATTCTTTAAACTCTCTAAGCGAAAGCATTGGTTCTATACTAACAAGGAAGGCGAAGTATTATTTGTTCTTTATGTTGTAAATAATCTTAAACCAGATCAGATAGGAAGAACAAAGGTTATATACCCTGGTTGTTTTAACGGATCAAAACCCCAATCAAAACTTGGTTGGGATAGTGATCCTCATTGGTTGAGACCTTTATATAAATTGGATGAACTAATTACATCCGATAAAGATATCTTGGTTGTTCTCGGAAATAATACAGCAGATAAAGCTAAAGAATTCTTTCCTAATTATTTTGTTACAACTTATTATGGTGGCAGCACTAATTGGGCGAAGACAGATTGGTCGCCTTTAAAGGATAGGAGGGTTATTTTCTTACCAGACGTGGAACGTGGGACCAGGAAAGCAATACTGCAACTAGAGCACTTGGCTCACTTTGTTTCAACAGAGTTTAACTGTGAGGCAGAAGTAGTTAGAGTTCCAGACTACACAGACATAGTTAATAAATTTCAAAATAATAATATGACTTACGAGAGTAAGAATTGGGATTTAGCTGACACACTGTGGCCAGGAATTAATCTCAATAAAGATATTATCGAGAATACTTATATTGTTGAGGAGCAACACTTAACAGATATACCAGATTATATTTCTATTAGGGATGACCTTATCGAAAATAGATTTCTTTATCTTACAAGCAGTGATCAATTCTTTGATACTTTTAAACAAAGTTTTTATAAACCAAAGATACTCGATAATCTTTATCTAAGAGATTTAGATCTTATAAAAGCTAAACCTAAATTACTTGCATCCGATTGGTTGCAGAGAGCAAATGTTAAGTATGTAGATCTAATAACATTCTCGGCAGGGATGCCTCCTACTTTTGAAAAGCATGGATTAAAATATCTAAATAGATATGTGCCTCCAAAACTGCAAGAGATTAATTATAAAGATTATGACATTTCTATTTTTAGAAACCATATCA
>CAJVZX010000030.1 GCA_913020625.1 uncultured Pelagibacterales bacterium | reverse complement strand
ATTAGTGAATTAATAAAAAAATAATTATTATTTTCTTCCGGCAGTAAGTGCAACAGCAGCAATAATCACAAGTCCTGTTGTTAAATCTTTGTAAAAAGGATCAGCATTCAAAATATTAAAACCATTATTAATTAAGGCAAGTAACATTACTCCAGCGATTGATCGCCAAACAGCACCTGATCCACCATAAATACTTGTACCACCCAATATAACAGCTGCAATAGCCTGTAATTCCATTCCTAGACCTGCTTGAGAAGTCCCTAGTGATATCCTTGAAACTTGGACAGCAGCAGCAATACCTGATGCAAAACCACAGAAACTAAATGCAAAAATTTTAACTAAATTTACTTTTATTCCAGATAGAATTGATGCATCTTCATTTCCACCAATTGCAAATATGTATCTACCTATTGTAGTTCTATTTAAAATAAAAGTAGAAATAATAGCAAAGACTAATAAAATATATACCGCAACATGAATATCAAATATTTTTTCTCTTCCAAGCCATGTAAACTCTTTCATACGGACAGGTATTAAAAATCCACCTGTAATTAATATTGCCATTCCTCTAAAAACTAAACTTGTTGCAATAGTTGATAAAAAAGAATGTACTTTGAGGGAAGTAATTATGATTCCATTTAAATAACCTAGCACTATACCAATTAATGGAGCAACTAATAAACCAACATAAGGATTGTAATTTATTGCTATCCATGCAGCTGTAACACTTGCAACAGCAAAAATTGCGGCGGTAGAGAGATCAAATCCCCCTACAATGATTACCAATGTTAATGCACTAGCTATAATCGCTAGAGGGGTATTTTGATTTAATATATTCAGCAAATTTCTTGGAGTTAAAAATGCTTCACTGGAAAGGGTTAGTATTATCATTAATAACACAATTAAAATTAAGACTGCGTAAGTTCTTAAAAAATTAATAAAATTAAACATATTTATACTAATTTACTGTATTAATTTTCTTTGCCTCAAATAATGAAAAAAGAACATCATCCATTGAGTATTTTGAAGGAATAATTTCTTTAAAAGTTTTCCCATTTTTAATTAGATATGCTCTATCTGATAAACCCATCACCTCTTCCAATTCTGATGATACAAGCAATATAGATACCCCGTTAGAAGATAAATCATTAATAAGCTCATATATTTTTCTCTTAGCACCTACATCTATTCCTCTAGTCGGCTCATCAAGTAATATCAATTTTGGTGAATTAAACATCCATTTAGCGAATAATACTTTTTGCTGATTTCCTCCAGAATAATAAGATATATTACCATCAGTGTTAGTTGGTTTTATATCAAGCTGTTCTATCAATTTTTTTACTAATATTATTTCTTTATTAAATTTTAGTATTCCGTAATCACTAATTTTCAATAAGTTTGTTATTGTAATATTAGATTTAGAATTTTGAGTAAATACTAAACCTTGCTTTCTTCTATCTTCTGGTATCATCACAATACCTTTTTTGATAGCATCGTTTGGACCTTTTAATTTAATAGAATTATTTAAATATTTAATTTCACCTTCTTGAATAGAATCAATACCAAATATAGATCTTAAAATTTCTGTTCTTCCACTTCCTACCAAACCAAGCAGACCTACAACTTCTCCTTTATGAATATCAAGAGATACATTTTTTATACCTGTTTTAGATCTAATATTTTTTAATTCTAATATTTTCTTTACATTTTTTGACTCAAAACTTTTTTTCGTAGGAAAAGCAATTTCAGCTGATGTGCCAAGCATCGCCTCAACAACAGTTGATTTATTCTCTTTAAGAATTGAGTTAGTTCTTATTAATTTACCATCTCTAAGAATTGTAATTTTACTACAGACTTCAATTATTGCATCTAAGAAATGAGAAACATAGATAATCAAACACCCTGATTTGTTCAATGTTATCATTAGCTCATGAAGTTTTTGCACTTCGTCATTAGTTAAAGACGAAGTAGGCTCATCCATGATGATAACTCTAGCATTTCTAGCGAATGCTCTCATAATTTCTACTTTTTGTTGGTCAGCTATTCTCAGATTAACAACTTTCTGATTAGGATTTATGTTAAAACCTATTTTTTGATCGATTTTTTTATACAAATTTAAATTCTTTTTTCTTAAAATTCCAAAACTATTTTCTTCTATACCTAAAAAAATATTTTCAAAAACAGTCAAACCGGGAACAAGAGCTAACTCTTGATGTATCATTGCTATTCCATTATCTAAAGCCATTTTAGAAGACCATTTAGTTATTTTTTTATTATTAATATAAATGTCTCCACTTGTAGACTTGTAATGTCCACCAATAATTTTACCAAGAGTTGACTTGCCGGCTCCATTTTGTCCAACTAAGCCATGTATTTCTCCAGAATTAAATTCTAAATTAATATTATCTAAGGCAATAGTTCCAGAAAATGACTTTGTTAAATTTTGTACTCTAATATTTATCGAAGAGCCTGATTCAATATTATTGAATTCAGGCTCTTGAATTATTGTCATTAATTATTGTTTGGTAATAGATAACTAATTATTAACCGCCCCATTCAGGTTTCCAGTTAGGATTAGCATCTAATACTTCCTTTGTAATTATTGGATCAATTCCAACAACTTCAGGTTTGGTAATATCAATAACGGGATCAACTTTTTCTCCATTAAGTGCTGCGATTACAGCTTTAGCAGCTAAATATCCTTCAGAGAAAGGTACGCCAATAAAGGTCGCATCCCATTGACCAGCTTGAATAGCTTCAATTGCAATTTCAGCAGCTCCACCACCCATTAAATAAAGATCAGCAACATTGTATCCTTCATCAGCTAGAGCAATTTCTGCTCCTAATAGATGTTGATCTGCATTCGATAATACAACATGAACATCTTTAGCTGATTGAAGAGCATCTGTCATTCCTGTAAGAGAAACATCTGGACTATAGTTACCTTCAACAGTAGCTACAACTTTTATGTTTGATTCTTTTCCAAGAATATCCAAAAAAGTATCATATCTCAACTTATCAAACGGATATATTTTTTGTCCAATCATAATAATAGTATTACAAGGATCTTTATCTTTACAATATTTTACTACTTCGTTTGCTTGAAGAGTTGCACCATACACAGGCGAACCTGCAGCAGTTGCCGTAATTCCTTTAACCTGAGGTTCTAAAGTTGTTAAATCTGGGCCAATAGGAAATAAACTTGTCGCTACTTTTATATCAGCAGCGATAGCTTGCTCTATTACACCAGCAATACCTACTGTATCATTAGGAACAACTACAAAGCCATCAAATTTTTTGGATGCAATTATATCTTCAATTTGCGCATATTGAAGTGTTGCATTAAATTCACCATTGTAAATTTCTGTATTTACATTACCAGCTTCACTAGCAGCTTTTTTTACACCTTCCCAAGTTGCTTGGTTATAGCCATTCTCACTAGAAGATGCGAAAAATGCAATATTAAAATCTTTAGCAACAACTGAATGTGCATAAAAGAAAAAAAATACAGGCAACAATGCAAATTTTAAAATTAATTTCATTATTCCTCCTTTAAAATTAATTGAATATTTAATACCAAATTGGTATCAGTACATTTTTTTAATGTCAATTAAGAAGCAAATTAAAATTAAGAAGCAAATTAATATGAACAAAAATGTATAGAGTATCAGCTGATATTGGCGGAACCTTTACTGATATAGTAGTAGAAAATACAAGCGAAAAAAAAATTAATACAATTAAAGTTTTGTCTACCCCTGATAATCCTGCCAATGCAGTATTTCATGGTCTTAATGATAATCTTAAACTTAAAGATATAGACTTTATAGTTCATGGAACAACTGTAGGACTTAATGCTTTTTTAGAAAGAAAAGGTTCTAGAGTATTATTAGTTATGACTTCTGGTATTAGTGATACTTTCACAATTGCTAGAGGTGATAGAAAAGAATTATATAATGTTCAATATACAAAACCCAAAACACTTGTTCCTAGAAGAGACGTAGTTGAAGTTAAAGAAAGAATTCAATGGGATGGTAAAATATTAAAAAAATTAGATGAGGAAGATTTAAATAATATTGCTAATAAAATAAATAATGAAAAAATTAAAGCTATAGCAATTTGTTTTTTGCATTCATATATAAATCCAGAACATGAAATTAGAGCAAAAGAAATACTAAAAAAGAATATAGAAAATGATGTTGTTATATCTCTATCACATGAAATTGCTCGAGAGTGGAGAGAATATGAAAGAGCTTCTACCGCTGTAATGAATAGTTATATAGGCCCTATTACTAATAAATATCTTAAATCATTAGGTAATCAACTTTCTGAAGGCAAATACAATAAACCTTTATATATTATGCAATCAAATGGTGGTGTAATTCGAGCTGAAACAGCAATAGGACAACCTGTTAAAACTCTTTTGTCAGGACCAGTTGGAGGAACTATTGGTGGAGAAGCTTTATCCAAAAAAATTAAAAAACCAAATTTAATTTGTGTAGACATGGGCGGAACTTCTTTTGATATGAGCTTAATAATCAATGGCAAACCATCTGTTACAAATGAGACTGAACAGCAACATATACCTTTGTTAATTCCTCTTGTAGATATACATACAATTGGAGCTGGCGGAGGATCTGTAGCTTGGTTAGAGAGCGGAGCTTTAAAAGTTGGTCCAAGAAGTGCTGGAGCTGAACCAGGTCCTGCGTGTTATGGTAAGGGCGGCAATGAACCAACAGTTACTGATGCAAATATATTTTTAGGAAGACTTGGAAGTAATTCAAAACTCGGCGGATGGATGAATTTGAACATAAATGCATCTGATAAAGTAATAAAAAATTTATCAGATAAACTAAAAATTTCAAAAACAGAATTAGCTGAGGGTATTCTTTCAATAATAAATGCGAAAATGGCAGATGCTATTAGAACAATAACAGTAAAGGAAGGCATAGATCCTAGAGAATTTTCTTTAGTTGCTTTTGGAGGTGCTGGATCAATGCATGCTGTTTGGTTGGCAGAAGAATTAGAAATTAAAGAAGTTATCGTTCCTAATGATCCCGGAACTTTTTCTGCATGGGGTATGTTGCAGACAGACATTAGAAGAGATCTTACTGTTAATTTTTTTCAACCTTTTCAAGGTTTAAGCGAAGAAAAAATTATTGAAACTTATAATAAACTCGAAGCTGAAGCAGTTGATCTATTAATAAAAGAAAATGTAAATAATAGTGATATGTCATTTATGTTAACTGCTGATATGAGATATATAGGACAAGAATATTATGTAAATGTCCCAATAAAACTTCCAATTAATTTAGAAGAAATAAATAAAAATTTTCATTTTACATATGAACAACAGTATGGACATTCAACACCCGAAGGACCTTGTGAATTTATTAATTTAAGACTTATTGCTGTTGGAAAGATTTTAAAATCTGAATCAATGAAATCTATAGATAAGAAAAATATAAAAGAAAAATCAAGTAGAAAAATAATTTTCAACAAAAAAAATTATGAAACAGATATATTAGATCGGCAAATAATAGAAACCAATGAAAAATTTATAGGACCTATTGTTATTGAAGAAGAAACAGCAACTACTGTAATTCCTCCAAATTATTCTCTGATAAAAGATGATTATGGAAATTTAATAATAAATAAAAATTAAAATGAAAAAAATAGATCCAATTAGTACAGAAATTATTAGAAATGCATTTATCTCAATTGCTCAAGATATGAATGCTGTTTTAATTAGAAGTGCATACACTCCTGTAATATATGAAGGAAAAGATTGTGTAGTAGCTTTATTAGATGAAAAAGGTGAAGTTTTAGGTCAATCTTCTGGTTTGCCATTATTTTTGGGAAATTTACAAGTATGCGTGCAAGAAACAGCAAGAATTTATGGCTGGGATTACTTTAAAGAAGGAGATATTTTTTTTGTTAACGATTCTTTTTTTACGGGTACACATTTAAATGACATTACAATATTTGCACCAATCTTTTGGAATAAACAACTTGCTGGATTTTCAGCAAGTAGAGCTCATTGGTTAGATGTTGGTGCTAAAGACCCTGGTGGTTCGATGGATTCTTCAAATATTTATCAAGAGGGTTTTAGATGGCCTGTCACAAGATTATACGAAAATAATGAACCAAAAAAAGAAATTATAGAATTTCTAAGAATGAACGGAAGATTTGGTTACTCTTTAATTGGCGATATGAATGCACAGATTGCTGCTGGTAAAACAGGTGAAAAAAGATTTAAAGGTATTTTAGATAGATTTGGTTTAGATTTAGTAAGGTCTGCAAGAAATGAAATTTTTAAACAATCAGAAGAGTTAGAGAAGATAGCTGTTAAAAAAATCAAGAATGGTTCTTATGATTCAGAAGGTTTTTTAGATGATGACGGACTTGGAAGCGATCCAGTTAAAATAAAAATGAAAGTAACTGTTGAAGATGAAAAAATTACAATTGATTTAGATGGTTCTGCTAAACAAACTCAGGGTCCCGTAAATTGTGGTTTTGCTCAAACAATTTCTGCATGTAGAGTTGCATTTAAATTATTAATTAATCCAAAAAGACCTGTTGATGGCGGAACTTTCAAAACATTAGAAGTTACAGCACCTCAAGGTTCAATTTTTAAAGCTGAAGAACCTGCTGCTTGCCAATGGTATTTTTCAAGTTTAGGATTATTAATAGATGCATTTGTAAAAGCTCTATCACCTGCTATTAAAGATTTATCTGCTGCAGCTCATTATGGAGATTCAATGGTAATCTTTATTGGGGGAGTTGATCCAAGAAATAATTTTCCTTTTTTGTCAGTTGAACCAACTTGTGGTGGCTGGGGCGGCTTTCCTGACTCTGATGGTGCTGATGCTTTGATAAATAATGTTAATGGAGGTTTTAAAGATTTGCCGATTGAGGTTTTTGAAAACAAATACCCTGTTTCAATTTTTAATTACGGATTTAGAAAAGATTCAGGAGGGACAGGTAAATTTAGAGGAGGTTGTGGGCTATACAGAGAATATACAATTAATGCAGATGGCTTTGTATCGCTATGGTTTGAAAGATCTGTGACCCCTGCTTGGGGATTATTTGGAGGTAAAGATGGCATAGGACCTAATGTAAATATTAAAAGTCACGATGAAAAAGAAAAAAATTTACTAAAAGCAAACGGGTTACAAGTTAAAAAAGGCACAGTTCTTACAACCTATACAGGTGGAGGTGGAGGCTTTGAAAAGCCTTTTGAGCGTAATCCAGAAAATGTTTTAAATGATGTTATTAATAAATATGTTTCAATTGAAAAAGCAAGAGATCATTATGGTGTGGTAATTGATGAAGATTTAAAAATTAATAAAGAAGGAACATTCAAACTTCGCAATACTTAGGAGATGAAAAAAAAAATTATAGATTACAATAATTTAAGTAAAAGCGTTAGTAAAGATAGTAACAAAATTTTTTTTAAAAAAATTGATCAATTAATTAAAAAATCAATCGGACATAAGTTAATTACTTTTACAGTTATTGATCATTCAATAAAATACGTTGAAAGAATATATACAAACAATCCAAAAGTTTATCCATTGTTAGGTAGAAAAAAAATTCCAAAAAATATGTGGAGTCAAAAAGTCATTAAAAATAAAAAACATTTTTTAGGTAAAAATAAAAAAGAAATAAAAAAATTGTTTTTTGATTATGAAATAATTTTTTCACTAGGGTGTGGCTCAATTATTAATTTTTTAGTAAAATTTAATAATAAACCAATTGGTACAATTAATGTTCTTGATAAAGAATATAAATATAAGCATATTGATATTGAAAAATTAGATACTATTAGTAGTTTTTTAATACCTTTTTTTTTAAAACATCAATTTAAAATGAAAAAATAAAAGTTTATAAATGAAAAGTAGAATTGATAAAATTATAAAGGCAATGATAAAAGGCAATCTTGATGCAATTGCTGTTATTGCAGGGCCTAATATGGCGTATCTAACAGGGGGTGATTTTTTTCTCATGGAAAGACCCACTGTTTTGATTTTTTCAAAGAATCAAAGACCATTAGCAATTTTACCAAGTCTAGAAGTAGACAGTTTCAAAGCATTAAATTTTGATTCTGAAATAGTAGCCTGGAAAGATAGTGAAGGTTATTTAGATGCTTTCATAAAGGCAGGCAAAATAATGGGTAAAGTTGAAAAGATTGGTGTTGAAGGACAAAGAATGAGGGTATTTGAATTTAATGCTATGAAACATGGTTTTCCTAATGCTGAAATAGTGAATGCACATAATGAGATTGCTTCTATAAGACTGTGCAAAGATGAAAGTGAGATTCAAAATTTAAAAAAGGCAATTAAAATTTCTGAAGATGCTTTAGAGGAGATATTAAAAAATGTGAAAGAAGGAATAACTGAATCAGAACTTGCTCAAATGTTAATTGTTGAACAGTATAATAGAGGAGCGCATGGCATAGCTGTTCACCCTTTGGTGTTAATTGGGGGCAATTCATCATTACCACACGGTCACGCAGGGAATAGAAAATTAAAAATCGGGGATGCCTTATTATTTGATTTTGGATGTATATATAATGGCTATATTTCTGATTTTACAAGAACATATTTCTTCAAAGAGGTAAGTGACAGCTTCAGAAAAATTTATGCAGTTGTGAAAGAGGCTAATGAAATAGGTCGAAGTTTAGTAAAAATTGGAACGAGCTTACATGATGTAGATGATAGAGTAACTAAATATCTAGAAGACTCTCCTTACAGCAATTTTATAGTTCATAGAACTGGCCATGGTCTTGGAATGGAAGTACATGAAGATCCTTCTGTTGTAAGAGGAAATCATCAAAATCTTCAAAAAGGTATGGTGATTACTATCGAACCTGGTTTATATGATAAAGGCAATGTTGGAATTAGAATTGAGGACAATGTTGTTGTTACAGAAAATGGACATGAAAGCCTAAC